>JAJDEL010000250.1 GCA_029259835.1 Planctomicrobium sp.
TGTAAGGAGCAGGTTTGAGTTCCGCGATGGATCGTGTTTCAATGATCATCATCTTCTCCGTGTGCAAATGAATTTTTAGTACAGTAGATCCAGGTCCACCGGCCCTACTCAAACTCAAAAAAACGTTGCATACTCAAAGAATGTCCGGGTCAAGATCCAGGAATTCGGGAGAGGCTTCGAATTCTTCCTGAAGTTCTTTCTTGATTCTCGCGAGACAGCGTGTCACATGCCCTTTGGGATGTCCGAAAACATTTCCGATCCTCTCCAGCGGCCAGCCTGCATTTTCGCGGAGTGCCAGCATGGCGAGGTACTTCCATTTCCGCTCGTCTTTGCCTGCAAAGTTCTCGTGAATCAGTTTCCAGAATTCATCGGGTCCAGTGCGTGGTAAGAGAATTTTTGTTCCGTTGCGACGTGTTACGGACATCCTGCCTCCGTTGCTCAAGTAGAAGATGACCGGCATTTAACATCATGTTGTCATGTTGCGCACGCTTCAATTGCGCAACATCGCCAGCCGCGAGCAAACAGAGTGACTCTGGTAAAGCGGGTTTGAAAAGAGCAGAGTGGAAAAAGTTTGCCACTGAGATCACTGAGGACACAGAGAAAGTAAGACTTGACGGAGCCGGACTGATGAGATTGCGGGTCGTTTAGGACTTATTCTTTGATGTTCACAATATTCAGAATGAAGTTTCTTCTAAGCCAACAAGCTCTCTTGAGATTCTGGCGGCATCAATTTCAGTGTCTAAGCCAGCCAGTATTGGCTCGATCAGTTTCGAAAAACGAAGCAGTTCTGCTTCCGCTGCTATCAAAGCTTCATGCAGAATGTCAGGCATGATCTTCCATTTCGCCGCTGGATCGTCTGATTCACTTGGTTCACTGAGAACGAGGTGAGGTTTTTCATACTTCATGTATAACCAAGGATGACCTATCCACAACATCTTCCATACTTCTCCATCAAATGTCGCCGCTTCCTTCCAATTGGCTATGTTTCCAAGATCACTACAGCATGTCGGCTCGATGCGAATGCCCAATTCTGCCGTACTCATCGCAAGTCCACCATCCAACAACGGTCTGGAATCTGGATCGTTCAAGACATCAACTCCACCCCACTCCTCGAAGATGACTTGCAAGAAAGCTTCAAGTTGAGTTTTCGTAAATTGATCCGTTGCAACATGCCATGAGCCAGGAGTAATCGGATGTAATCCAGTAATCCCTGCTTCGGCAAGAGAATTTCTCCAGTACTCGTCCCATTCTTCGAAATGTTTTTTGGCTGGTCCATTTTCAGGACTTGGATGATCAACAGTTGAAAATGTCATCGGTGCTAATTCAAGCACTGGAATCAACTGGATATCACTGAGTTCGACAACATCCGACATGTCTACTGACCTCATTCATGTTGGCGACAAATTATTTATTCACTGAGATGCGAATTCCTGTTATCATATTCCCTCCCAGTGTTCTCTGTGCCTTGTCTATTTTCTACTCATTGAGTCGCCTGAAAACCAGCGAGTCATGAACAGTGGCGAGAGATTTCCGTAACGGGAGCAGGCAATGACTGATACTTCAGTTCTCGAAGTCTATTCCGCGGACGATATGATAGACGCTGAGTTCATCCGTCATGTGTTGGCGGAGCGAGGGATACAAGCGAAAATCGTCGGGGGGTATTTGCAAACGATTATTGGAAACTTACCGGCAATGTGGACGACTCCGCGTATCTGGGTTTGTGAAGAAGACTTTGCGCTTGCTAAAATTCTGATCGACGAAGCTAAGACCGAACAACGGCGACGAGCGGCACTGCGAAAAGAATGGGCCTGTTCGGATTGCGGAGAAACAAATACCGCCGACTTCGAAATCTGCTGGAGTTGTCAAAAGGAAGATGAGATTCAATCAAGCCCTCATTCCAAACAATAAGCGGCAACAAGTCATTCCCCCCCTTGCAGGAGCAAACTATGACTGAAGATCAAATTCAAGAGGTCTACTCCGCTGACAATCTCATTGAGGCAGAGTACATTCGAAATCTACTCACGACGGCGGACATTGAATGTCGAATCGATGGAGAACATCTTCAGCTTGTCTCTGGAAAGGTTCCGGCCCAGTTGGTTGCACCAGGAATTATGGTTCATGCTGTTAATTTTGATCGGGCAAAAACGTTGATCGACGAGGCAAACCAAGAGCGGAATCGCAGTTCCGAAACAGGACCACAGTGGACCTGTTCGCACTGTGGAGAAAAGAATGTGGCGAACTTTGAAATTTGCTGGAGCTGCCAACAGGAAGATGACACTCAACAGGCATGACTGTTCAGGAAGCGATTGAAAACTGGGTTAAGAACTACAAGGAGAAGCATTTCAAGCTTCGCATTGCAGGAGCGATTGCGTGTGCGCTCGGTTCGCTCGTTGTGCTGTTTCTCACTTGGTGGATCTTCAAAGGAGTTCTCTTTGTCGCGTTTCGGGGAATCACTGGAACCGGTTTGGGCCTGACTCGTTGGACCTGGGGTGTGCTTGGCATGTCATTCGTGGCTTATCTCACTTTGAATTACGAAGAGTTGGAAAACCTGAAATTCGGGCCGGCGGACCATTCACGAAAAGCGAGAATGGTCGCCAGAGCAACCGGCAAGGGGGCTATGAGTATCTTTACGAACCAGGAAACGTTCCATTTGATCGTCAAGTGGCTGTCCTTTAGCATTCTCGCTGGTCCAGCGCTCGTGATGACAGGAATTCGCCTCGCCCAAACTTCGCGCGATGCTGAAGACATCGACCCCGCATTCATCGCTCCGTTTTTAGTTCAACTTGCAAAAGCAGGTAAAAGAATCCCGATGGACAAACTCGCCGCCGAACTCGGTGACGCCACGATTACAGACCTGATCCACCAGATGTCCCTCATCGAGGGAGTCACGATTCGCACCAAAGAAAACGCCGGCATGTACTTGACTGAGGGACTGAAAACTTCGCTGGAATCTGCGAGGAAGGAACGAACGCGAGATACGGATTGAGTGAGGCAGGTTTCGACTGAACAACTTACGCCTCAACTCTCCGCCAGCCTCTTTTTACACGAACATATCGCGGTTTCGTGATAGATGACGGACAAACTCAAGACAAGTGATCACATAAAGTTGTCAAAACAGTTCCGCACATTTGATTCTCCGTTGCGCGTTCATCACACATATTCTTTGTTGTGAATTGCTCTGGGGATACCTCTCAGTTTGCTTGAATGTTGACAACGTTTCTTTCGCAAGATATAGTGGACTTATAGGTCCATATGTGTTGATATGTCGAATCCGCCCACGATTGAGCAGTTTAAGAAGCGGAATTCAGCGGAGAATTGATCATTCTCAGACAACGTGAGGTTTGATTCCTCACCATTGGAGGATCGTGAAAATGTTAAGCTTCGTGTTCTTGGGAGTGATTTTCGCTTGCATTGTGGCGTTTGCCATTTTTGTGTTCATGTTTCTAAGTGTTGCGTTTGAGGAGCCAAGATCTCCGGTTACAAGAGAGGCATTGATTCAACCAAGCGCCTCACTGGGTGATCGCCCAAGAAGGCAAACGCAAGCTGCAAGTCAGATTCCTTCTGTTTCTGATCGTGCGACTCCCGGAGTGCGAGATGGCTCACCTCAAGCACAAGAGCCTGCATTCGCTGGTGCGGATGTTTCTTTCAACTGGAAGATGCTCTTCTCGCGGGACACTCGGCACCTGCGGATTTTGGTCTTACTCATTTCAGTCGGATGCGCGACTGGACTTTTCGCCCGGAGCCAATTGGTTCCTGCGGATTTTGGAGAAGTCGGTCCATACCGTGCTGCTGCTTTGGAGGAAATCGCAGCACTTCCCAGCAGACTGCATTCCGATGCGACCTGCTTGAAATGCCACGAGAGTGTCGCAGAAGAGCGAGCCGATTCCCCACATATCGCTGTGAATTGCAGCCACTGTCACGGGCTTGGTCATCAGCACATTATCGATGCTGAACTCGCTGCCAAGACGCCCGACCATCCGATTCCACCGGCAGTAGAATGGGACGGAAACTTCCGAACGAAAATTGATCTGTTTATCACAGAAAATCGATCGACTTGCCTCTCTTGTCACGAATCCGTTGTCGGAATGCCTGAATCTTTCCGCAGCATCAACGTCGCAGAACATCTGGAAGAACAGGGCGCCGATGAAGTCAAGAGTGCGAACGTCTGCTTCGAATGCCACACCGGTCACAGCCCAGGACTTTAGAAGAGAACCACACACAAATCATTGCCCCCCGCAACGTAAGTTGTCGCTTCCCGCCTCCTCCTCCCTCCGATTGTTAAATAGCGAATAGTCCAATGACATTTGAACTCAACATCCTCAGTAATCACACGAATTGTGGTGACTCAGGCGGCTGTGGCGATTCGGGCTGCGGCGGCTCAAGTTGTGGGAGCAGTCTAGAAGGGGAACTCCTTTCCTCTCTCGTAGAAGGAGAGGGCGGATGCGGTGAGGGACCGGACGTCAGTTCGCGACGCCAGTTTCTAAAGAAAGCTTCGACGATTGCGTTCGGGACGTTCACTCTCACGGTGCTCCCCATGTCAGTCGCTCCGCAGTCAGCAGGCGAGAATGCTCTCGGCGGCTCGTTGTCAGATGCAAGCAAGGAAGTTTTGTACGGTTTTCTGGTCGATACCAACAAGTGCGTTGGAACTGGAAAATGCCTGAGTGCGTGTCGAGTCGAGAACGACGTTCCGGAAGGTTACGCGCGAACATGGGTTGAGCGGTTTGTGCACTACAAAGATGGAACACTTCAAGTCGACCTCGTTCCAGAGACAGGTTACGCCGGATCGGATCTGCCAGCGATTGATCCGGAACTGGTCGACCGAGCGTACTTCGCCCCGAAGCTTTGCAATCAGTGTGCCGACGCCCCGTGCAATCAGGTCTGCCCGGTACACGCCGCGTTTACCTCACCCGAGGGAATCGAACTGGTCGATTCGGAACGCTGCATCGGCTGTGCCTATTGTGTTCAGGCGTGCCCATACGGTGTTCGCTTCATCAATCCAGAAACCAGTAACGCCGACAAATGTACCTGGTGCTATCACCGCATTACAAAGAATGAACAACCTGCGTGCGTTGAAGCCTGTCCAGTTGGAGCGCGTGTTTTTGGTCGGCTTGATGATCCTGAAAGTGAAGTCAGCAAACGCCTCGCGACGATTCCGACAAGCGTGTTGAAAGAACATCTCGGCACTCATCCGAAACTGCACTATGTTGGAAAATCAGGAGAGGTGATCTGATGAGCGATCCATCATTCGTATTTCCGAACGATCTACACGTCCCGTGGAGCATTATGATTGTGCTCTACCCGTACATCACAGGTTTGGTCGCCGGAGCCTTCGTCGTTTCGGCGTTGTACCATGTGTTTCATCAGGAAGTTCTGAAACCGGTTGCGCGACTCGCACTGGTGACGGCGTTGTGTTTCTGTACTTTTGCAACGTTGCCGCTACTGCTGCATTTGCATCATCCGGAACGGGCGTTCAACATTATGATCACGCCAAGCACGACTTCCGCAATGTCCGGATTCGGCATTATCTATAGCTTCTATATGTTGCTGTTGATTGTCGAGGTCTGGCTCGTTTTCAGGCCAGAGATTGTCGAAAGAGCGAATTCCAAAACCGGATTGCAAGGACGAATTTACCGGCTGCTTGCACTGGGGAATCGAGAAGTGACTGCGACTTCACATGCGGCGGATGAGTGGCTCATTCGAGTGCTGGCAATCGTGGGGATACCAGCAGCGTGCGTGTTGCATGGGTATGTCGGTTTTCTCTTTGGTGGTGTGAAAGCGAACCCGTGGTGGTCGACAGCCTTAATGCCGATCATCTTTCTAGCATCCGCGATTGTCTCTGGAATTGCGGCTCTGATCGTGCTGTATCTGTTCATCAGTTGGCGACGTCGTACACCTCCCGACATCACCTGCCTGCGGGCGATGTCACACTACTTGTGGATTTCGTTAGTGATCGCGGTCTCGTTGGAAATGCTCGAAATGCTGCACATGGCGTACGAGTCCGGTGCCGAATGGCACGTTCTCTCCACACTCATCACCGAGCATCTGGCGGTCTCGTATGGTCTCATCCAAGTGCTGATCGGTTCGCTTATTCCGTTCCTGTTACTCCCGATGGCAATCCGTCCTTCGAGAAGCCCGCGCGGCATGATGTGGATGAGCGGCTTCGCCTCCATGTTAGTCCTGGTGCAGGTCTTCGCGATGCGGTGGAACGTCGTCGTCGGTGGGCAACTCTTCTCAAAAAGTTTCCGAGGCTTCGTCGAGTTCCCGCTACACATCGGAGGACGTGAAGGCTTGATTGCCGCCGCAGTCATCATGATTCTTCCACTCCTGGGACTATGGGTCGCCAGCAAGGTTCTCCCCTTGTGGGAGACCGACAGCATTGTTTCCTCGACTTGAGTTTCCTTCTCGAATCGGAATTCCCTGACGGTTTTCAAACTCTATTTTGAGAATCTTTTCAGCTTTCGTCGAACACCTTCTGGGCTTCTGGTCTCTATGATTCCAGAAAGGAGGTGACTTTGTCTGAGTCGACAAGAGAGAGGTTTTGGGTTCTTCGCGCCCAAGTGGGAGACCGCGACGCGATGGATGCATTGTTTCGCGCGGTTCAGAACCCCTTGCTAAACTATCTCAGGCACATGCTGCCGCAGCAAGCAACGGCTGACGATGCACTCCAGGAAGTTTTCCTGGTCGTCTGCCGAAAAATCAAAACGCTGCGTGACCCGGAATTGTTTCGTCCCTGGGTCTTTCGTATCGCTTCCCGTCAGGCAATCCGAATGCTTCGCCGTGATCGAAAGTGGCGAAATGAAGCTCGCAGTTTAAGTTTTCTGGATGTCGCAATGGACGAGCCAGACCATGATTTTGCTGAGGTCAATATCGACGATATTAAGAAATCGCTAGACGAACTTTCACCGACGATTCGTGCGGTGTTCGTGCTGCACTACTTCGAATCCATGTCGCTGAGCGAGGTCGGCACTGTGTTAAGCCTGCCTGTGGGGACGGTCAAGTCACGTCTGTCGTACGGATTGAGCCTGCTTCGAAAGCGCTGGAATCGAGACCAACTCTGAACTACAAAGAAACATAAAAATTGACAAGCAAACAGGAGAATCGAGATGACCTCTAAAAATGATGATGCATTAGAAATGGCCCGGCGTGCCGCGCTGGATGCGTACGATAAGGTGGATCGCTCTACGAAACTGATGGTCGCACTTGCTGGAATCGCAGAGGTCGCGTTGGGAGCCACGTTGATCTGGCTGACCGATTTTTCCGAACCGCTGCAACGTTTAATTTTTGTGGCGACAGCGACCGTGTATGTTCCACTCGTATGTTGCATCGGAGCAATCGCCACTCACGCAGAACGTAATTCAAAGCAGGTTCTCAAGGCACTGGAACTAACGCGGGAATCGATTCTTGAAGAAATTTCGGAACGCTCTGAGAGTGCTGAGTGAGAGTGAGCGGTATCAAAAAACAAAGTTGTCTCAAGTTAAGAAATCGACGCCGAGATGCGGCACGCAATCCAATCGTCACCAGCGGTAGGTGTCGACGATATTCCAGTCAACGAGCTTTACTGCATATGGACGTCCATCGTCAGCTGGATGGTTGGTGGAGAAAAGCACTTCAAGACAGGGTTTGCCGCTATCAACAGAGCGTAAGACCGAGACGCTGTGCGGCTCCATGAGAGCATCTTCCGGGGGTGGCGAACTGCTGTTTGCCAATGCTGATAGAATCAGGTCGCGGAACTCATCATACTTCGCTTGGAAGTGGATGAACGCCTCTCTGAGTTCTGGGTCGGGTCCATCACGATCTCCGCCAATCGAAATTTCGATTCGCTTCCCGTTCAACTCTGGTCTCATTCCTTGCCAGATGTCGACTTCAGCACCGACCAGAAGGACTTCCACATAGCGGAGGCGCCCCAGTTCGGCGTCTTGAATGTCGTCCGGAAACGGAACGACTTCGGGCTTACGGAACCAATCCAGAAAAGACACCGCAACTCCAATTCATCAAAGATTCGTTGTGAAAGAAAGTTGCTTGGACTCAATACGATCTAGCCACGTCCTACGTCAGTGACCTGTCCATCTACAATTGTGGCAACATACGGATGCTCTTCAAGTGGATGATCTGCATAATGCATGAGTTCAATGAAAGGATTTCCACTTTTCGAGGAATTGGAGAGACGAATGTGTCCCACAATCAGAGGTGCCTCATCTGCTGGAATAAGGTCAGCCTCTGCAAAAGTCTGATCAATTTCCGGAATATAACGCAGATATTCTTGCCTGAACTGATCAAACAACTGCCGTAGCTCAGGATATGGCCCCTTAGAGTTTCCTTCAATTTCGATGTCTATTCTTCGCCCGTTAAACAGACAATTTGTCCCTTCCCACACCCACACGGAAACTTGGCTGAGCGGACCAAACACCGGATCAATAATATCCGCAGCCAGTTCCGGCCCTTTCCATCTTCGAAACCAATCAAATATTGACATGACGTTCTCCATGGAATGTGAACCTGAAATTGTACGTGTGGCATCCGGCACATTCAAAGTCGCGTCAGTTGTGTTCTGGTCGCACAGTTGTGAGTGCCTCGCCTTCACTTACTTTTCGGTGATTCACAGGCATGGAGTTCCAAATCCACCTCAAGTAATATGGAGTCCTAATTCACTTCGTTTAACGATACTGCTGGGATTCTCATCATGAAACGTCGCTCATTTATTCTCACAGCCGCTGCTGCTTCGGCTGCTGGGGTGGCGAACAGTGGTCTTGCCGCCGGCGCAGAAGCAGCGGCGAAGGGTTCGGCCTGGCTGCGGTCGTTTGCGGTCGATGACAATCGCGTCACGTTTCATACGAACGCTGTAACTCGCCCGGTCAACGTACTTGTCGTTGCCGACACGCATCTATTCACCGATGACGAACGCGGAGAACCGTACCAGGAGTTCAGCGGACGGATGGCGCGGGCCTATAACAAAACGACACATTTCAAAACGCGCCAACCAACGAATCCGGAACAGAGTTTTGAGGACGCTCTGGAACGCGCGAAAACGAACAAAGTCGATCTCTTGGCTCTGGTCGGAGATCTCTTCAGCTTTCCATCGGAAGCCGCGATAGAATGGGTCTCCGAGCGACTCGCTAAAGTGGAAATGCCATGGTTGTATGTTGCAGGTAATCACGACTGGCACTACGAAGGGATGGAAGGTTCTCTCGACAAACTGCGAGCAGAGTGGATTGAGAAACGACTCAAGCCGCTGTATCAAGGCAACCATCCATTGATGTCAGCATATGAAGTTCACGGCGTTCGCTTTCTGGCCATTGATAACTCTCAGTACGAAATCCTCCCAGAGCAACTTGAATTCTTCCGTACTCAAGTCAACAGCGGGCAACCTTTGGTTTTGCTGGTCCATATCCCGCTATACGCACCGGGCAGACCGATGGGCTTTGGTTGCGGGAATCCAAATTGGGGAGCGGCGAACGACCGCAACTACAAAATTGAACGTCGTCCCAAGTGGCCGGAGACCGGACATGCTCAGGCAACAATGGACTTTCATCGCGAAGTCTTCGAGGCCAAAAACCTGTTGGGAATCTTCGCCGGTCACACACATCGCCAATCACTCGACGTCATCAACGGCACCCCCCAGTTCGTCACGAATGCCAACGCCGTTGGTGCGTACATGGACGTTGCGTTTGTACCTCAAGAAGCTTCGCTCGAATCCAGTTAACAACGATCACCTTACCCTCAATGACTCACAATGCGGTAAGCAACGTGAGATTATTCAGTCTGCCTCAACCGCAGGGCGATTGTCCTGTTCATGAAGGTGAACAGGAATTCGATCCGGGGAAACGATTTCGAGACAGTCTCTATGTAGAACGAGTTGCGGAGCGGATTCGTTCTACAATGCCGTTGTTTTTGTGGCCGGAACCTTTCAGGTTATAGACGCTAGTGGCCAGGAAACGGTTTCTCCATTCCGGACTGATTTTGTAATAGTCTTCCAGAGCGGCTGAACTGAATTTGTAGTCGTGAGCATCAGTTCCTTTCAGGAAAATCATGCGGCGCGCCTGATTGATCAAATCTTGAGCAGGGAAGCCCGCGTCCAGATATCCCAAAACGCCTTCCGCTGCCTTTCGTCGTTGACCACTAATATTAGTAAGGATTTTCGGAATCAAATCAGCGGCAGAATCAGTCGGTTGTGTACTGTTGATCTCATCAATGGAGACGTCAGCGACTTTTCCTCGGCCTCCCATTGCTTCTCTGAAGAGTGTTAAAAACGCAGCATTTTGAAGCAGGAGGAGTTTTCGAGTTTCATTGTTACCTGTGTTGTCGAATAAGAAACGAATCGCATTCGTGGTGGTCACTGCGTGAAGGGCAACGATTCCTGCCTGACGCACAAGTAGTTCCCCGGCACCGACATGAAACGCATCGAGAATCGACTGAGGCGAGATGCCTCGATTAAGAAGGTCAACAACAGCGTCGGTTGCATCGTCTGCTGACCCATCTCGCAACGTTTTTAGAAGATCGTTGGTTGCCACGCTATCAATTTTACCAGCCAGCCAGTTCTCGCGAATTTTTTGGGCCAACTGCTGATTTCGTCGCCATGGCCGATCAGGCGCCAGATCATTTTGAGACGGATTGGCTTCGCCTTTATGATTTAACAGAGCATAAGAAAGCGAGCGCAAAATTGGTTCTGAGTGATGCCAGCCGATGGTCTGTAAAGTTCGCCAGGCATTCGCAACATAAATCGCTTTGTGTCCGATGCTTCGGAAATCTCGGGCGGCATAACCAGCAAACAGTTCGAGCACATCCGTGGCACCCACATATCGAGCGAGTCCTGCGGCGGCAGCGTCTGCTCGTGGGACATTCCAGTTTTGCATTGATTCGTGAAATGCAGTACGCACACTTTCGGGTGCAGGAATCTCAGATTCTTTGACCGCAGCCATGGTCCAGTCGCCTTCGCGGACGTCACGTTCCTGAGAATTCTTGAACGTATCTAAGGCCCAAAAGATCGGTAGCCAACGATCCTGGTCTGGACTCGACAAACTCGCAATGTGTGCGGAATTCACGACGAGCACAGCGTGGAATTTGAAGCCGACCGATGGCCGAGGTTGCACGTTTCGGATTCCCGCCAACAACAGTGCGGCCAAGAGCTCTCGATAGCTGAGGCCATGGCGTACACGCGTTCCGGTTTCTTCTAATAACCGACCACGAGGTGTCTCTTCGATGAACCGAACGAGCGATTCGATCTCTGGATGAAATTGGACGGTACGACTGTCGAGTTTCGTCTCCTTTGCGGAAAGCGGCTTGAGACCGCTCACTAAGGACATTCCGCCAAGTGCCAGAGAACCTTGAATGAATCCACGTCGAGATAATTCCGTCGCCATCTTACAGTACCCCTGTTTGATAGAAATTGGAGTCAGTCCAGCCAGACGATTCTCATTCTACCATGGGGCTGCGTAGTTTGTCACATAAGTCGCAATTGCTTGGCGGCTTTGCCAGAGATTCGTGGAGAATGCGAGGCACAAAATTTCACTCGATTTATCCGCCGGTCATTGACTGGCGGTTCAAGCGAATTTTGATGAGCCTTTCACATCCAAGGCCGAGTGATCGTGTCCGTTTTGTATTCAAAGACTTTTTGCAAATGATGCTCAAAAACGCTCGGCCCCGGGTGGATCACCCAGGGCTAAGTGGGGGAAGAATCTAAACTGGACTGAACTCTCGTTCTACATCGTTGAAGTTGATGAGTGGAATTGTGCAAATTACCGGATTCTTCATAACCCCTTCTCTGAACTTCTTCTTCTCCCGCGGTCTTGCGAAA
>JAJDEL010000026.1 GCA_029259835.1 Planctomicrobium sp.
AACAAAGCGACATCATTCGTTCGTCGTTTTGGAACAATGTTGAGGACTTCGTCTGCCAGTTGTCCGTGTGGGTCGAACAGAATGACTCCCCTGTTCGCTTCGATCTGTTGCCGAACAACGTTCAGTAGAAATGTCGACTTCCCACAACCCGTTTTTCCAATGGCCATCATATGCCGCCGCAAATCATCCATCTCAATCCCAAACTGATTCCGCTGTTGTCGGAACTTGACTCGACCGAGGATGGTATCGCCAACCATTCTGTTTTTTGAGGAGCGAACGACTGGAGGTTCTACCTCCAGGAACTGGGAAGTCTGAACACGCGAGACGTTGTCGACGGAGTGCGTCATCGGATGCCAGATGGTTGCGACCTCGCGTGCTGACAGTAAGAACCCGCGACCGTTGGGATGAGTTAATCCACGTTTCGGTCTCGATGACACAAACTGAGCCTCTCCTTCGTTGAACCGACCGAATGCACCGGCGATCTCTCTGAGCTTTTTTAACGCGATTTGAGAAGCGTTCGCCGGTGCCGTGACAGTGACTGTCAGCCAACATTCGTACAGCGCTTGTACGGTCTTTTCTGAGGTTTCAGGGCGGTGTTCGATTTTGATTCGAGTGAACCACGAATAGAGCCAGGCGAACCAGCGAAAAATGGACTGTTGGTAGGTCGCATTCCGAATGTACACATCTCGTAGCCACATGGCTGGGAACTTGCGGTTGAGGATCTCAGCGATCTGTTTCGCAGATCGTTGCCGCCAGACGACGGTTGGCCGAATGGACAATTCAATTCGGCAGATGACCCGTCCGGAACTTCCTGTCCGAATTGCGGAGAGGAGACCTGCGACCGGATCGGCGAATTGTCGCATTTCTGTCTCATCAAGAAATGAATCGTAAGTTCGAATTGAAAGGACGTCTGGTCGCAATCGTAGACTGAGCGACCAGTCTGCTGAATCATCTTCGTGAACCGGTACAGGAAGAGTACGGACATTCGTACCAGGGTAAGCATCCTGTAGTTCTTGGACGAACAATGTTCGGAGTGTGTCGGGACAGTCAACGGCTAATCCGACTCCCCCGTCAATGGATCGAAACTGTATCTTCAATCGTCGGCGAGTTGGATTCGCTCGATGCAATGATCGCAACAGCGACTCAGTATGCACCGGTCCTCGTGTGTTGCCTGTAGGTGTTTCGACAGCAAAGATCATGGCTTTGGTTTTCCGCTCCCTTCGGAAAATCTCCACATCAGGAGCGGCTCGTCGTGGCCGATGTACCACAGACAGCGATTCGCATCCCGAAACATCCGAGGGTGTTCGACTCGGTTCCGCCAGCAATGCGGAGCAGGAGCCACCTCAATCAGCAGTGCTGGTGGTCGTTTGGCGTGGGATCACGAAGGTTCGCTCGTTCACGAACAGTGCCGTCATCAAGAAATAGCCTGCCAACGAGAGTGCTACGCTACCACGATCTCACTGGAACGCTCAGTATTTCGTTGAGAAACTTTCTTCTCTTTCAACGGATCTTTGAAAATTGGAATCAGCACTCGTTTTAATCCTCGATGATCGTGAAACACCGGTTGTCGGAACGGATCGCTCTCCAGAACAGTTTTCAAGTCGCTTCCAATGAACACGGTGCGTTGCGGGTTCTGCATCACCATCGCTGCCAGATCGAGAATGTGTTTCAATCTCTGTTGGCTACGAGTTGTTACAAACAAAACCAAATATCGCTCTGGATCAAGCGCCTCAAACTGAGATTGATGAGCATCGTAGCCACGTAGTTTGCGTTCAATCGACTCCACATCCAGCTTCGACCGAACTCGTTCAGTCCCATTATCTAGCTCCACCACAAAGTTGAACGCTCGTCCGTCCGGTGTCACCAACTGAAACGCACAATCAGGAAACAACGTAAACGGTGCCGCTTCCAACTTGAGGCTGTTTTCACGTGCGAAATGACGTACGGCAATTCCCTGGCGATGAGCATGGATCAACAAGTGCGTCAGGAGTTGTGCCAGCGAGAGCGTATGGAAATGATGGCCTTGAGAGATGGATTCGAAATAGCGACGTTTCGGGAGAGCCGTTTGCTTACTATTAAGAAACCGCCAACCATCGCGAGTGAGTTTCCAGTAGTGCGGTGATCCACCGTTGCTGGCAACCGCGTACGGAAAAGACTTTACCAGTCCCTCGCTTCGGAGTTGAGATAGTCGACGTCGAAGTAAACGTACGTGCGTAAATGGCTGCGGGAACGTTTCGGAGATTTGTAAAAGCTGTTCTGCGGTGAATGGATGCTGATCGATGTGTGTCAGCAGTTCCAGGTCACGCGGCCCGATGATTAAAGACTTTTTGTTGGTCATGTTTGGTCAGCATACGTTATCATGGGTTCCTTCAATCTCACCTTGTCTCACATGCAAAAACCACGCTACGTCAACAACGTCGATGAACTGATCGATCAAACTCGCCCTTGGGAGGCGGCGGCGTTCTATGGGTTCGACTGGCCTGATGGTCAATTCAGCGGCAACGTTCGGTTAACGTGCCTGTTTAACGAGACTTGTAACGAGAGCAGCTACGGTGCGTTGTCAGTCAACGTCGACCGTGTCCACACGCCCATTTTATGCCACACCTGCGGCACACGCGGTAAGATCATTGAACTGATGTGGGGCATGAAGCACAGTAAACCGTTCACAGGCGATTCGCTTCGTGGTCAAGAATTCAAAGAAATCCTCACCGACCTGCAAGCAATCCGCAATCAGGAATCCCCACCTGCTCAGTCCCCCACTCCACAACCTGTTCCTTCTCTTGCGGAGAATTTGTCTGCTCCCGCTGAATCTGCACCAGAAGAACCACTCACCAATATTCCGCTCAAAGATCAGGAAAAGACAAAAGGGCTGGTCAACCTCTGGGAAGACCTCGTCACTGATCCTGCCGAAATGCCTCCAGCAGCCGCTGCTTATTTCCGCAAACGGCCTTGGCTGACTCCCGAAGTCTGCCGCAAGTGGAAAACGGGCTACCTTCCAAGAAGTGGACGAAGCCTTATGCGGGGTCTCATTATCTACGCTCATCAAAACGAACAAGGCGACATCCTCAGCTATAGCGGTCGCGATGCCGCGTTCGAAGAGAAATGGCAGAAGTGGATCAAAGACGGTCGCCCTGAAAAGAAACGCCCCAACAAACATCGTTACGTGAAAGGCTTCCACAAAGGGATCGAACTCTACGGAGCGTTCGCCGAACGCCTGCAAGATCGCAAATTAAAAGAATCTCTCGGCAAACACGGCCTCGTCATCGTCGAAGGTCAGAACGATGTGATGCGATTAGATTGTTTAGGAGTCGCAGCAGTCGGTCTCTGCTCCAACAAAGCCGCCGACACTCAAATCGAAAAGCTAAAACAAATCGCAATGTCCGCATCCCAAGGAAAAATCACCCTCATGCCCGACAACGACAAAGAAGGCGAAGCGGGGTTCAAGGATTTATTGTG
>JAJDEL010000251.1 GCA_029259835.1 Planctomicrobium sp.
CTGATCTCTTTCCTGAGACGCCCTCACGCCCACGAGGAGGTCGTCCTCCGCACAGCAATCGAGATTGCCTGAAAGGGATTCTGTTTGTACTTTTGTCAGGCTGTCGTTGTAAACGATTTACCAAAAACGTTTCCCTCCAAAAGCGTCTGTCATCAACGATTTCAAAAACGGTCTCAACTAGGAGTTTTTCAACAAGCCTGGCAACGCCTGCTGCTGCTCAAGAAGCAACTCGGGCAACTCAACCTGGAGACGATCATTGGCGATGGGACGTTTATCCCTGCAAAAAAGGGGAAGGACGTTGGTCCCACGAAAGCAGGGAAGGGTTCAAAAGGGATGCCGCTGACCGACGCAGAAGGAACACCCATTGGCGTCATGGTGACCAACGCTTCGCCTCATGAAGTGAAATTGATTGAACCACTTTTCGACCACGCAGAATTGCCTTTGCGGTCCCGAACGAGGCTCTTGTGTGACCGTGCTGCCGACAGTTTATCGTTACGAGAGAGCCTCAAGCAGTGAGGCATTCGACTGATCCATCCGTTCAGTAAACGTCGCCGTCGGACACCTCCAAAGATGACCGAAAATGCAAAACACCACTACCAAGCTCGCTGGAAAGTCGAGCGGATCTTCGCCTGGTTGAAGAATTTTCGACGCCTCACCACCCGTTGGGAATGCCACTCACACCTACGGCAAGCCTTCTGGCAACTCGGATGCCTGTTCACTATCCTCAAACGGTTTTAGGACCGGTTCCAGATCACATCTTCGTTCTCCACTTGTTACAGCATGATTCCGGCACCGTCTCGATCCAATCGACACCACGTGAGCTTGCTGTTGGGTTCCCAACTCGCTGTTTGTGAGAAGCCCAGCTTCTCTGTGTAGAAGGCGACTGATGTTACCATCTCTCCACATATAAAAGTGGGACAATTTCTTGAACCGGCATGCTCGTTTCTGCGTTAGGCATCCTGAACTCCGAATCTCAGTGTGGCATTAAGTCGTTCATCTCCTCAACCATATAGGAGCAATACCGTGTTCAGATTTCATCCCTATGACCGCAGTCTCGTATTACTCGTTTTGGGAGTGATTTGGTGTATCGCAATATTTATGCGGCGTCACGAAGACATTGAAGCAATCAAGGTATCGAAGGACAACATTGAAAAATCAGTGATTGTCGGTTTCTGGGTCCTCACGGCATTCATTGCCGCTGCGATCTGTAAGTTTGGCCCCGGGGTTATGGGAAATCTACTCTAAACATTACCACAAATTCAGGGCGAATGAACTTTTAACAACGTCTACCTCTCATCATTCAATCAGAAGTTTCTTCAACTGAAACCGATCAGATGATAGAGTCGGAAGGAGTTTATCTTCCCCATTCACGAACGGACGATCTTGATGTTGCGATGTACTTTCTTGTTTTCGATGAGTTGTTTCATATTGCTGGCAACCGATCTCTTTTCTGAAGATCAAATTTTATCAAAAAAAGATCCGTCTGAGTTGGGCCTCAAGGTCGAGCGATTGAACCGTATCGACCGAGTCGTTGCCGATGGTCTTCGTCGGGAGAACATGCCTGGCTGTGTTGTGTTAATTGGCTACAAAGGAAACATCGTTTTCGAAAAAGCGTACGGGTTCCGACAACTCAAGCCAACGAGAGTGCCGATGACGCTCGACACGGTCTTCGATATGGCATCGCTTACGAAACCGATTGCAACGGCAACCAGCCTGATGACTCTGGTCGAAGAAGGGCGGGTCGATGTTGACGCCCTGGTCTCGAAATACATTCCAGAGTTCACTTCGCACGGAAAAGACAAAATCACAATCAAACAGTTGCTCACTCATCAAGCTGGTCTCATTCCTGACAATTCTCTGAACGACTACAAAGATGGTCGAACGAAAGCGTTCAGCAAGATTAATGAGCTAACTCTTCGCGCCGAACCAGGTGAGAAATTCATCTACAGCGATGTTGGCTTCATTCTATTGGGAGGGATCATCGAAAAGCTGGCCGGCAAGGATCAAAATCAATACGCGCGCGAGCGACTCTTCGAGCCGCTTGGAATGCTTGAGACCGGCTACTTGCCCGGTGAATCGCTCCAGCAGCGCGCAGCAGTCACACAAGAAAGAAACGGCGCATGGATGCAGGGTGAAGTCCACGATCCACGCGCCTATGAAATGGACGGCATCGCCGGTCACGCCGGCCTGTTCTCCACGGCACAAGATCTCTCTCGCTTCGGGCAGATGATCATCAACGGCGGCAAGCTGGGAGACGCTCGAATTTTGAAACCAGAAACGGTCAAGTTGATGTCGCAGCCAGTCAAGGTTTCGAGCGGAATTCGCTCCTTAGGCTGGGACAAACAGACCGGATATTCCTCGAACAAAGGTGATCTGCTCAGCGATAAAGCAATCGGTCACGGTGGCTTCACCGGGACTGCGATGTGGATTGACCCTGAGCAAGAATTGTTCGTCATTTTTCTCAGCAACCGAGTTCATCCAGACGGTAAAGGTTCCGTGAACTCATTGGCAGGACGCATCGCCACACTCGCCGCAGCGTCGTTGCCATAGTGAAGTGATATCAAAGTTGTTCACCGCGCATAAAAAAAGCCGGACAGATTCACTGTCCGGCTCAATGAAGAGAACATTTCGCTGAGTAAGGGGTTACTCGCTTTCTGGTCTCTTTGGACGTTGCGGACGATCAGGGTTGTCGCCGCCGCGTTGACCTCTTTCACCACCGGGACGTCCACCGCTGAACATTTTCTCGAATTCTTCAGCTGTCAGCTTGCCATCTCCGTTTCCATCAATTCGATCAAAGTTTTCCGCCATTCGGCCTGGAGCTTCATCTTTCGTGATGACTCCATCTTTGTTCTCATCGAAGCGTGCCATAAACGCCGCTGGACCACCGCCGCCACGTTGGCCTTCTGGTCGATTCCCTTCCGGACGTTCGCCGCGAGGCCTGTCACCTTCTGGCCGGTCTCCACGTGGTCGATCACCAGGAGGCCGTTCACCTCGCGGTTGATCTCCTCCGGGGCGATCCATTCTTTCGCGGTCACCACCACCTGATCGCCCTCCGAATCCCATCAATTCACGTCCGTCGAGTTGACCGTCATTATTCCCATCGAGTTCCTCGAAAAGTTTCGCAATGTGAAGGGCTTCTCCCTTACTGATTTGACCATTGTTGTCTGCATCGAGAACTCGCATAAATGCAGGTCCGCCTCCGCCGCCCGAACCTCCAGGGCCACCACCGAAAGCAGGTCGACCACCGCGTTCGCCACGTTCACCATCTCTCATTGGAGGTCGTTGTCCGTCTCGATTTGGGCGACCTTCCCCGTCGCGTGGTCGCTCGCCGGGTTTGTCTCCATCACGTTGCATCTCCGGTCTGCGACTGCGTCCTTCGCCTTGTGGTCGTCCACCTTCTCGTTCTTGTCGCATTTTTGCGAGTTGTTCCAGAGAGATTGAATCGGTGCCAAGTCGATCAAAGAGGCCTGCCATGCGGTCTCTCATTTGTTCTGGAATTTCATCTTTGGAAATTTTGCCATCTTTGTTCTTATCAAGTTGCTCAAAGAACCCTGGGCCACCTGGGCGTCCACTGGGTCCGCCAGGACCAGTTCCCGGTCGACCACCACCACGCATCATCTGCGACATGGCTTTTCGGAAATCTTCTTTTGTGAGTTCATCTTTCTTGAGTTCGTCGAAAAGTTTTCCCATACGTTCAGCTGCTTGTTCTGGAAGTTCACTCTTCGCCAATTTGCCATCTTTGTTCGCATCAAATCTGTCGAACAAATCATCCGGATTGAACTGCCTGCGGCCTCCTTCTGGGCGATCCCCTCGATTGCCTTCAGGTCGTCCGGCAGGGCGTTCATCTTCTTTGAGCGTGGCCTGGTACTCTGCTTTGGAGAGTTTGCCGTCTTCGTTTTCGTCACCGGCTCGGACAAGACGGTCAAAGAACCGCCGCTGTGCTTCAGGCACTTCGTCAGCGGCAAGAACACCGTCTTCGTTTTTGTCGAGGCTTTTGAAAATGTCGTTAGATTCTTGCGCCATGCCTATCGTGGACAGCCCACAGACCGCGATTGATGCCGCAATACGGGTCAACCATTTCATCATCGTCATCCTTAAATTTCTAAATTTGTGGAAAGAGTGTGGCGGTGTCGCCATAACAGTATGAACACCGTAAAGAATGAGAAGTTCCGGAATTGCTGGCAATGTCTCCCTAAAACTTGCCTCAAACCCAAAAAATTGCACCAATTTCGCAACATTTCCAGGTTCCGGCTTGAGAAGAACGAATTGGGTCGACGTATAATAGTGTCACACCGCGTTTTGCACTTTCATTTGTGGAAATGAGGTGGTTTTTTCGTTTTTCATATTATTACTCTTTATTTCATTACTTTGTTTCTCGATTGGAGGCGGTTGAGAATGGAACAGACACTCGAAAAAGAAAATGATGCTGGCCCCGTTGCGGATGCGGCTCCGACACCGTCGGAACAACTCCCATCGGAATTCAGTGAATACAACGAATTCAGCTACAGACCGGTCCCCGTTGTTGCTGTCGTCGGGTTCGTCCTGGCGTTGCTTTCGTCGGTCGCCCTTTTCGTCTGGCTGGCATTGCCGCTATGCATTGTTGGTCTCGTTGTCAGTACACTTGCACTCATAGTCGTTCGTCGTAACAAAAGCATGTACAGCGGAACTTTTTTCGCCCTCGCTGGAATGGTGATGTCGCTGGGATTTCTCGTCGGCGGGATGGGTTATCAGGTCTACATCTTCAAAAATGAAGTTCCTGAAGGTTTTGAGAAAATCAACTTCGTTCAGGATATCTCTGACAAAGGCTTCGTAACAAAAGACGGGGTAACTGATATTCATCCAGATATTCTGGCACTCGACGGGAAGAAAATTTTTCT
>JAJDEL010000252.1 GCA_029259835.1 Planctomicrobium sp.
ACAGCACTGGCTTGATGTCGTTCGCTACGCTGACACACACGGGTTCGAAGTCAACACTCCACGGGCGAACTCTTGGCCGTATCGTGATTTCGTCATTGACGCTTTCAACTCTGACAAACCATATGATCAATTCGTCCGCGAGCAAATTGCAGGTGACCATTTCAATGCCGATGCCGGGACCGGTTTCCTGGTCGCTGCTGCGGTTCTGCTACCAGGACAGATCGGGAAGGACGAACCTTCCAAACGTCTGGCACGCCAAGACTCACTCGACGAAATGATCGTTGGAACAAGTGCAACATTCCTCGGCCTCACCTTGGGGTGCGCTCGCTGCCACGACCACAAATTCGATCCACTCACACAAGCAGATTACTACGCGATGCAAGCGTTTTTTGCTGGCGTCGACTATGGCGATCGGGAAATCAAGGATGAAGATTATCACCTCCGGCACAAAGAGGCAGACTCACTTGCGCCTCAAATTGCATCGCTAAGAAAAGAACTTCTGAAGTTTGAAACGATCGCCGAGCCGAGGAAAACAATCATCATCGATGATGAAGATCTCGAACGAGTCACTATTCTCAAAGAGAAAAACGGTCACGGTCAGAACCCAGATGGAAAACAGCGCGGCAAACTCAACGACCCCGGCTCAACGACCTGGATGCCGAACTTCAGTCGCGGTCGTTACACGTGGTGGGACAATCACCCCGGCGAAGATGTGATGACGTACAATCCAGAAGTGAATGGTGATTATCAAATTTGGATTTCCTGGGGAGTCCACGGCAGCGGAGTTCATACGCGCGATGCACGATATGTCCTCGATGCAGACGGAAACCTGGAGACAACAGAAGACCAATCCGAAATCGCTCAGGTCGATCAATACTATTTCGCAGGCCAAACAACCGGTGAAACAGAAAAAACGCCACTTTGGAGTAGTTTGCGGAACGTCGGAGTTCATCGACTCAACAAACAGAGCAAACTCATCCTCCGTGGCGGCGAAACAGGCACCGGCATCACGGCGGATGTGATCGTGCTCCAGGAAGCAACGAACCGTCAGTCCAAGCAACGACAATTCCCACGTTTCCGAACGCCTGTGCAATTCACAAAAAACGTGGAGTTTTTTGCTCCGATTGCCGCGAAACGAATTCGCTTCACATCCTTTGAGACAACCAACGATGATCGGTACGAGCCTTGTATTGATGAGCTAGAAGCCTTTACGGCAGATGCCGAATCGAAAAACGTCGCTCTCGCGACCCACGGAGCAATCGCGACTTCATCTGGAAATTTATCAGAGACCGGACGGCACCAACTCAAACACATCAATGATGGTCAGTATGGGAATGGGCGAAGCTGGATTTCAAACGAAAAAGGCAAAGGTTGGGTTCAGTTGGATTTTCCAGAAACGGTATCTATCAGCCGCTTGGTTTGGGGACGGGACCGAAATGAAAAGTTTAAAGATCGCTTGCCTGTGCGTTACAAAATCGAAGTCGGTGACGAAAGCGGAAACTGGACCACGGTCGCGACTTCACAAGATCGACTTCCGATCAAGACTCCATTCGACGAAACGACCGCACGCATTCGAAATTCTCAACAAGGCCAAAATTCAGAGATTGCAAATGCCGCCGACAAACTTGCTTCGCTGGAAAAGAAACAGGCTCAGCTTCGGGTATCCAAATTGGTCTACGCTGGACAGTTTCGCGATCCAGACAAAACACACATTTTGATGCGGGGTGATCCTGAACAGCCTGGCGACTCAATCGCTGCACGAGTGCCGGAAATCTTCGGAAGAAGGGAACTCTCAGCAGACGCAGAAGAACCGCAGCGCCGATTGGCACTTGCCGATTGGATCACTGCGCCAGACAATCCACTCACGGCTCGTGTCATGGTGAATCGAATTTGGAAGAATCACTTTGGGATAGGTCTCGTCGCGACGCCAAGTGACTTCGGAGTCAACGGTTCGCCGTCATCGCATCCGGAATTACTCGATTGGCTGGCGACCGAATTCATTGCACACAACTGGTCGGTTAAACACATTCATCGACTCATTCTGACTTCGAAGACTTGGCAACAATCGAACCGAATTGATCCGGTTGCTCAAAAGCTCGATGCCGATTGCCGACTGCTTTGGCGATTCCATTCTCGGCGTCTTGAAGCGGAAGCAATTCGGGATAGTTTGCTGTTTGTGAGTGGACAACTGAATTACAAAATGGGCGGTCCCGGCTTCGATTTCTTCAAGACGCGCGGTGGCCTCAGCGGGTTTCCACCGGTCACTGAGTTCAAAGAAAACGGACTCCGCCGGATGATTTACGCTCATAAGATCCGCATGGAATCGATCCCGGTCTTTGGGGCGTTTGACTGCCCAGACGCTGGACAAGCGGCACCATCAAGAAGCCAGTCCACAACGGCAATTCAGGCCTTGAATCTCTTCAACAGCACTTTTGTCGCTGAGCAAGCTGTTCTCCTTGCAGACAAAATCAGTGAAGATGAAAGCACAACGGCCGGGAAAGTTCGCGGCGCCTATTTACAGACTCTTGGACGAGAGCCTTCGAAAATCGAATTGAACGCGGCGAAGACTGTTGTCGACGCACATGGCCTGCCGACACTTACTCGAGTTTTGCTGAATTGCAACGAATTTTTAATGCTCCCCTGATACTCTCTCCACACGTTTCCCGGAACAGCAATGTCAAACGTCGATTCCAATTTTCTGAGTTCATCAGGACGTCAGCTTCTCGTAAGGCGAAGCTTTCTCAGCCAGACAGGAACGTCTCTCGGCGCAATTGCCTTGGCGAGTTTGCTTCAAAAAGATGGACTCCTCGCCGGTCGAAAACCGGACATCGACTCAGCGCACCCGCACGCTTCTCGAAAGTCGCACTTTCCAGCAAAGGCGAAGAACGTTCTTGTCATCTTCTGTGCTGGGGCTTGCAGCCAGTTAGAAACGTTTGATTACAAGCCGGAATTAATCAAGCGAGATGGAACTCCACTCGAAGGTGGACCGGCGGTGACGTTTCAAGGACCAGCCGGAAACCTGGCTCGCCCACAGTACAAGTTCAGACCATATGGTGAAACAGGAAAGATGGTTTCCGACATGGTTCCTAACCTTGGTTCTTTAGTCGACGACATCGCCTTTGTTCATACATTGACCAGCAAATCGAACACGCATGGTCCGGCAGAAAATTTTCTCTCCACTGGTTTTGTGTTAGATGGTTTCCCCAGCATGGGAGCCTGGATCACTTATGCACTCGGCACCGAAAGTCAGGATTTGCCGGCGTTCGTCTCCATTCCTGATCCACGCGGGGTCCCGCAAGCGAGTGTCAATAACTGGGGGCCAGGGTTCTTACCAGCCGTGTTTCAAGGGACACCGTTTAGCGCTTCCAGCCCAATTCGGAATTTATCCGCCCCGGCACAGTTTGCAGGCGAAAAGGACCTTGCTGCCAGGGAACTTTTGAGATTGATCAACCGGGAACACCTCAAGCGTCACCCAGGGGACAGTACACTCGCAGCCCGAATTGCGAGTTACGAACTTGCGGCACGAATGCAATTGTCGGTCCCGAAGATCAGCGATCTTTCAACTGAAACACCTGCAACTCTGAGTGCTTACGGAGTTGATTCGCAGAATAAAATTAAATCCGGGTACGCAAAGAACTGTATCCTTGCCCGACGCCTGATTGAAAACGGCGTTCGCTTTGTGCAACTTTTCAACGGTGCTTATGCCAGTGGTGGCAAACTGAACTGGGATGGTCATTCTAACTTGAAAGAGCAATACGACATCCATGGTGAAATCATGGATCAGCCATCGGCGGCACTCTTCAAAGATCTCAAACAGCGCGGGTTGCTTGAAGAAACACTCGTCGTCTGGTGTACGGAATTCGGTCGGATGCCGATGTTCCAGAAAGGTGCCAAAGGCCGTGACCACAATCCGTTCGGTTTCACTGCTTGGCTCGGCGGGGCCGGCATCAAGCCGGGCGTCAGCTACGGTATGACGGATGAACTCGGTTTCAAAGCGGTTGAGGATGTCTCTTCAGTGCATGATTTGAACGCAACAATCCTGCATCTCCTCGGTCTTGATCATGAGCAGTTGACGTTTCGCCACAATGGCCTCGACCGCCGACTCACCGATGTTCATGGGCATGTTATCAATAAAATTCTGACTTAACTCAAAGAGAAGAAATTTCGTGCAAAAACAAAACTGGTTATTCACTAACACTTGCAGGAATGCCTTCTCGAATCGTTGGCTGCTTTAAGGTCAGTTCAAGTTCCTTTCGGATTCGGGAACTATCACAACGTTTGCCGAAATTTTTCGATGGCTCGTCCGGCATGATTGGTTCTGGCGTGCCGAGGTGGTGGGCGAGTTCGGTATAGAAGTCGATGCGTTTGTTCGGTTGCTCGTCACTGAGAAGGTAAAGCGGAGCCGTGGATGATTCTTCGATCAATTTGAAAATCGCCTGAAGAATATCGTCGATATGAATTAAATTCAGCCAAGCGTGCGGGTTCCCAGCGATTGGTCTTTTCTGAATCAACTGTTCTTTCCGACCAATCAAACGCCCCGGACCATAGATACCAGAAAGACGCAGGATTGTGGCGGTCCGGTGTTGTTCATCGAGGGGATACGCTTCTCGAACGACCGTCTCGGCAGCCAGAGATATCTCACCACTTTCAGTTGCTGGTTCGCATTCAGAATTTTCATCGACCCAGTTCCCGGAAGATTCTCCGTAGATACTTGTGCTAGAAATGTAGATCAGCTTCGAGATTTTTTGAGCAATCTCATTCAGGGCATTACTGAGTCCTTCGACGTAGACATCTCGCTTATCGGTGCCAGAGTTACGATCAAAACCGACGGCATAGAGACAAACATCCGCCACCGGGAGATTCTTCAGTGACTCAGAATTCAAGACGTCACCGACAACAGGATTAATGCCAATTTCTTTCCACTCTTGCGCGCGTTTTTCACTGCGAGTCAGAGCGCTGATTTGCCAGCCTCGGCCGAGTGCGTCTTTTGCAAAACGTCCTCCAACGTATCCGCATCCAATTATTAAAACGTGCATTCTTCAAACCTGAAACTATTAATTCATTACCAAATTGAGTGGAAAAGAAATGAATTCACCACGGAGTCACGGAGGGCCACGGAGAAAAAGAAAACGAATTTACAATGAGTTACAATACTCCAGGGATCGTTCCAGTTCGGTGTCTCGTCTGGACTGATCAACCGATAACCAAAAAAAGCAATCTATTCTCATTCATTGCCCTGGGCAAATTACCAGTCATTTCAATTTCATACCAACTTGAAATCCGGTCGTTTGACTTCGACCATCCGTCAACAACTTTGCTATTTCGATCCTTTGTTTTCTCTGTGTCCTCCGTGCCTCCGTGTTTCATTTTCTTGTTTTCATTTATTGAAGTAACCATTGTTGAACGACCCGGTCGAGAAGTTGTTCTGCCTGATCGAGGACGGATTGTCTCCATGAAATTGAGCGTGGACAAAACGCTTCCTTGAGTTTTTCTTTCGTCCGGTCGAAATCTTTCGAAGAACGATCTCCCCAATGATACGCGGCGTTTTCAGCACGTAAAGCTGCCAGAACTGTGATCGGATCGTATGTTCCAAACTCCCAGCACGCTGAGACTGCATGGGGGGCATGAAAACGCACCCAACGGCTGAGGCTCCCACGTGCTTGATAATGTTCAGAATCATTGTTCACCGATAAATTCCTCTGAAATAAATTGTTCGCCCATATCATTTCGTTCGGTGATAAATCATGGCCCAGAAGCGCTTGATACTGACCGAGTTTGCCCAATCCGGAATGAATATCGAGATGCAATACCGTATCGGCTTCCTGAATCATCGGGAGCAAAACCTGTTCGGTGAATGCCATCGTTTCACTCGGTCTTGTTCCTCCATAAAAGAGGCCGTGCGGAAAGTCGTACTGCCCGCCTGCAATCGCTTGCTGGATATTTTTGTATCCGTATTTCGTGATTTTAGCTAACGCTTGAAGGCGCACCGGTAACTCTCGTTTCGGCCATTTTGTGGGATTGAGGAGTGAGCAGATCTGTTCGTAGTTCTGAGGTGTCCCGCGATATTCTTCTTCAGACAAGAGAAAATTCCGATTTGTATCGACATTGTTCTCATCACCTCGTCGTAGTCTTGCGAATCCAAATGGATTCAGAGCATGGATGAGCACTACAGCAGAGTCAGTGCCTGCAATTTTATTCACATCTAGAGACTGCAGAATTTGTTGCTGAATCGCAGAACCATGAAATCCTTCGATGCCATGCAATCCAGAACTGAGAACAAGCAGCTTCCGGGGCGATTTGGAACCAATGAAGGCGACGTCAGTGAACAGTTCATCTTCTCGACCACTACTTCTGGGATGAGATCTAAGTTGCCAGGAACGCTCGCGAGCAGCCTCACAGAACCGCTGTCGCGTGATCGCATAGTCTTCTGAGAATACTGAGTCTGTGGCGGTCATAAGTTCTCCGCCAATCCCTGGTCAACCGGCAGGCAGGGACTCGTCCTAGTATCTCGTTAAAAGGTGCTATGCCACGCTGGTTTGTGAGCGTGCCGGAGTCACGTGTTTCAGTTCCTTGAATCGGTGGACAAGCACAAAACATGCTAGCCAACCTAGGAGTAAGATCACGAATGCAACGTAGCCGAATGGACCAGTGATCAAGGAAATGACGGTAATGGTTATTGCAATCACCAGTGTACGCAATTCAAAACGAACCTTATTTTTTAATCGATCTTGCCGCATGCGGAATGCGATGATGATGACACTGCATGAATACATCAGCAAAGCAAAGAACAGTGAATCATTGGAGAAGATTCCGTGAATCGAAAGATCGTAATAGGGTGAAACCGCTAAGGCACCGCCATAAGCGAATGATAAGCCCAGCATTGCTGCCACCGCAGTCGAGGAATGTTGAGACGGAACAAGTGCTACCAGCAATGCCACCCCCCAAATCCAAGGCAAAATCTCTACCACAGCAGCTCGAATCGCTTCAGCGCGCCCCGAGCGGTACGTCGTCTTTGGTTCGGGACTCACAGATGTGAGTTGTGGCCCGAAAACGGCTGTAGAGCCTAGTTTGCTGCCGTGAAATTCCAACATCACAGGGATCCCATACTCCGGGTGACTCCATCGAAAAACTTCGCCATCTGCAACATCCAACGGCTTGCTACTGTTTAGCTCTTCCTCAATTTCCCGTTTGGCATCGTCATGCGAGTGTAAGGAACGAAGCCAGGAAACTAAGCGAGATCTTTCCGATTCCGCTTCAGGCGTAAGGTCTTCCAGGTGTTGTCGCCATGCCGCAAGAGTCTGACGATCACGTTGGTTTTGAGAAGACTTGTACCAACCGAAGGCGTATGTCGAGGCGAGAAGCAACGATACCACGAAGATTCGAACCCAGAATGCAGATGAAGATGAGTGTGCCATTCATAACTCGATCAGGAAAAAATCACGAAGTTGATTGACTGCTTACTCTTCGTCACCGCTGTCCGGCTTCTTCTTGGCGGCTTTCTTCTTCGTTGTTTTCTTCTTGGCAGCTTTCTTTGCTGTTTTCTTCTTCGCTGCTTTCTTCTTAGTTGTCTTCTTTGCAGCCTTTTTCTTGGCGACTTTCTTGCCGGTTTTTTCGGCTTTTTCGTTGATGAGATCGACGCCTTCTTCAAGGGTCAACGTCTGCGGGTCTTTGTCTTTGGGGATCGTTGCGTTGAGCTTGCCGGACTTCACATACGGTCCGTAGCGACCTTCGAAGATGTTCACTGGTTCTTCACTGACTGGATGATTCCCGAGTTCTTTGATCGGTGTTGGTGCGGAGCGTGTTTTCGCCAGCTTGAGAAGTTCGACGGCGCGGTCGAGTTGAATTGTGAGGACGTCGTCGTCCTTGGTTAAGCCTTTGTACTTCCCAGCATGCTGGACGTAAGGACCAAAGCGTCCAATGCCGGCATTGACGACTTTGTTGTCTTCCGGGTGATGCCCCAGGCGTTTCGGCAGCGAGATTAACTCGATTGCGGTGTCGAGTTTGAGTTCCGTCGGGTCCAGGTTTTTCGGAATTGAAACACGTTTCGGTTTCTTTTCCTGATCTTCCTGAACTTCACCAAGTTGCAAGTAAGGACCAAATGGGCCAACGAGGACGAAGATCGGCAGACCTTCTTCAGGGTGCATGCCGAGTGATTGCGGGCCTCTTTTCTTCAGCTCGATCAGTTTGTTTGCTGTCTCGTCATCGAGATCGGCAGGGGCGATGTCGTCTGGAAGTGAAGCGTTGAATGTTTCGCCATCGACTTCGGCTTCGAGGAACGGACCATACCGACCGACGCGAACAGCGGCGGTTAATGAATCAAGATTGAGTGTGCAAACGGTTCGCGGGTCGATGGTTTCTTTCTTTGCTTCCACTTGCTGACCGAGTCCATCTTCGCCGGAGTAGAACTTCGTCAGGTACGGTAATTTTTCGGCTTCACCGTTGGAGATATCGTCGAGCGATTGTTCCATTTGTGCGGTGAACTGCAAACTCACCATGTTTGGGAAATACTCTTCGAGGAGCTTCGTCACGGCAAGTGCAGTGAAGGTTGGAACAAGTTGGTTGCCGACTTTTCGAACATAACCACGATCCTGAATCGTGCCCATAATACTCGCGTATGTACTCGGACGGCCGACACCTTCTGCTTCAAGTTTTCGAACAAGCGACGCTTCTGTGTAGCGGGCAGGGGGTTTCGTTTCGTGTCCGAGTGGTTCGATTTCCTTGCACTTCAAATCGGAGCCTTCTGTCATTTCCGGCAGGGTCGAGTCCTGATCTTCGAGGGCAGCTTCCGGATCGTCGGAGCCTTCAACGTATGCCCGGAAATAACCAGGGAAGATGACTTTTCGACCGGTCGCTCGAAACTCAGTTTCTCCGGCGACAATGGTCACGGAATCGAAACGAAGCTGCGCTTCGGCCATTTGTGTTGACATCGTCCGTTTCCAGATCATGTCGTACAGCTTTTCTTCGCGACCAGATAAACCAATTTCGTCGGACGTTTTCATTTTCGTCCCGGCAGGTCGAATCGCTTCGTGAGCCTCTTGGGCGTTCTTGGTTTTATTGGAGTATTGACGGACGTTCTCACTCAAAAAATTCTTGCCGTAATTGCCTTCAATCCGTTCGCGTGTCGCCGTGACAGCTTCTTGCGAAAGAGTGACGCTATCGGTACGCATGTAAGTGATGTTTCCGTCTTCGTAGAGACGTTGGGCGACTTGCATTGTTTCGCGAGCGGACATGTTTAGCTTGCGGTTCGCCTCTTGCTGCATGGTACTTGTTGTGAATGGTGCAGGCGGCTTGCGGGTTTGGTTTCGATGCTCGACTTTGCTGACGCTCCAGTTTTCGGTGAGCAGGCGTTTCTCAAGATCGCGGGCGGCTTTTTCTTCCAGGAGGAGAACTTTTGAACCTGCCTTGATCTGACCTGTGTGCTCGTCGAAGTCTTTGCCGGTGGCGATGCGTTGACCGTCGACTGACCAAAGTTGAGCGTCGAAGAGTTCACTCCCAACGTTTAGAGATGCTTTAATGTCCCAGTAAGAACCACTGCGGAACGCGCGGCGTTCGTGTTCTCTTTGGACCAAAACTCGGACAGAAACAGACTGAACTCGCCCGGCGGACAAGCCTCGTTTCACTTTCGTCCAGAGCAGTGGGGAGAGCGTATAGCCGTAGAGCCGGTCGAGCAGGCGGCGTGTTTCCTGGGCTTCGACAAGGTTCATGTCGATGTCGCGCGTATCCTGCAACGCAGCAACAATTGCTTTCTTGGTGATTTCCGCGAAGGTCATCCGCTTGACCGGGACTTTTGGTTTGAGAATGTCAACAAGGTGCCAGCCGATGCTTTCGCCTTCGCGGTCTTCGTCTGTCGCGATAATCAGTTCTTCAGCATTTTTGAGCAGGTCTTTGAGTTCCTTGACCACTTTTTTCTTGGCCGGCGAGACCACATAAAGCGGTGCGAAGTCGTTCTCGACGTTCACTCCCAGCCGCGTCCAGGCTTCCTTTTTCATTGCGGCAGGGATGTCTGCTGCTTTCTCAGGAAGATCACGGACGTGTCCCATGCTGGCTCGGACATCGTAAGTATTCCCCAGAAAACCAGCGATTTTGCGTGCCTTTGCCGGGGATTCGACAATGACGAGGGCTTTTTTCTTCTTCGCAGCGACCATTCGATGTCCGTTGTAATACTGTCTGCTGAATGTCTACTCATTCAGTATGTGCATGAATGAAAACAAAGTCGTGATGTATTGACCAGAGCAAATTGCTCGACCGTGCTCCTACCAAAGATCGATGAGACGAGCCAAAGGCTGGTCACACAGTGACTTCGGAATTTCGCCAGCATCACACTGGGGTTGCCACACAGACGCTCCCAGCTAAAATGCCGACTATTGTTAACTGCCCACAGTCTCCAGGTTCCTTTTGGAAGATTTCTTCCGGAACATTTGTTAAACAGAGTTGATAAATATTGTTTGGAATGGTCAAGCAAGGTTCGTTGACCACTCAATAAATGCTTTCCGCGCCCTGTGATTAAGGAATCGTTTGCGGGATTGTCAAGAGAGCGTAGGGCTGGAGTCCACGATTCACAAAGAAAATTTCACTTTTCGACCTCTATTTAGACGGTCGAGGTTTAGATTCAACGACGTATTTCGATAAGGCACACGGATGAGTTCTCCTTTCTCTCTTTTTCGGCGTCACCAACGTGTTTTAATGGTTGTGACGACCGGTCTCGCGATGATTTCTTTCGTTTTGCTGGGAGCAATCCAGGATCCACGAGACCTGCCCATGCCGTTGGTTGTGGTTTTTCTCGCAGCAATGCTCGGTGGAATTTTCTGGCTGGCTGGCCTGAGTCGTGGAAAAGGGACGGACTGGGGACTGACCGGCGTCATTCTTGGTGTCGTCCTCGGTCTCGCGATGATTTGGACTGGACAAGAACCAAACGCCGTGACCATGGTCGGTGGGAATCTCAAAGGAACTGAACTCAACGAGATGATGCGAAACCGTCAGGTGGCGAACAACTTCGTCCAAATGGCAGCGACAGCCGGAGTTCCTGAAGGTGACAGCGATTCAGCGAGACGAGCAGGATTCGAAGCATCCCAACGAATGAATGCAAACCTCTTTGGTTTCTCAAGGGGATCAGACATCACAAAAGAAGATGTTGTCTTCGGTGAAGTGTTGCGTCGAGAAGCTGGCGAAATGGGAATGGTCATCTCAGATAAGATCGTCCAAAAGTTTATTACCGATGTTTCTGGTGGGAATCTGACCAAGGACTCATTCGCAAAAATCC
>JAJDEL010000253.1 GCA_029259835.1 Planctomicrobium sp.
CATGCCCGTCCGGAAACCCGTTTGACCTGTAATGAAGCATGCCCGGCCAGCGGTACAACTCTGCTGACCGTACCAGTCGGTGAAGAGCGCACCTTCTTTCGCAATGCGGTCGATGTTGGGCGTCTTGTAGCCCATGACACCGAGGTTGTATGCGCTGATGTTGTACCACCCGATGTCATCGCCCCAGATGACGACAATGTTCGGCTTGTCGGCAGCAAATAATTGCCCTGCAAAGCAGATTGCAATCAGGCTTGCCACAAAAGTGGTTTTGCCTTGGTGGAGTTTCAGTAAATTCATAGAGAAAGGCCTTTCAAAGAAATGAAATCTTGAGAAATCGAAGTCATTCACGAATGTGAATATTGAATGAAGAGCTGGATGTTACTTTACTTGACTGGCATTACACAACGAAAACCGACATGGGACATCCCTGTATCTGGGCTACACCCCATGCGAGCAGCTGGACGATAGCTGGAACAGTATGCGTCGTTGCAGAGGAATGATCCTCCTCTTTGTACACGTTGCGGCATCAATGGTCGCCGTGGATCAAAAGGTTTCTCCGGTCCGGTTGGATTGACCGTCACTTTCGAAGCATCACGGAGCGCGTAGGCATCCAAACGATACCAGTCGCTACACCACTCCCAGACATTTCCGGATACGTCATACAGACCGTATCCGTTGGCAGCAAAACTTTTGACGGGAGCAGTACGCACGTAGCCATCTTGTTTTGTGTTCTGTGCTGGAAACTTTCCTTGCCAAATGTTGGCTTGAGGTGTTTTGTTTGAGAGTGGAGCATCCCCCCAGACAAAGGGTTTGTCCTTGAGTCCACCACGTGCGGCAAATTCCCATTCTGCTTCGGTCGGCAATCGCTTCTTCGCCCATTTGCAATAGGCTTGAGCATCGTCCCAAGAGACCTGAATCACTGGGTGGTCCATGCGTTTCTCAATCGAACTCTCCTGACCTTCAGGGTGCCGCCAATCTGCACCATGCGTCCAGACCCACCAGTGCCGAATATCGTTGAGCGGAACAGCACGACCCGGTGATTGAAAAACCATTGAACCGGGCAAAAGTGCCTCGGGAGGTGGCTTGGGCGTTCCTGGTGGCACCTGCTTTTTGAGTTCCTCCCAGTCCACAGGGCGTTCCGCCGTCGTGACGTATCCCGTTGCATCGACAAACGCTTTGAATTGAAGATTCGTCACTTCAGTTTCGTCAAGGTAGAACGCGTCGACTTTCACTTGATGCCGAGGTCGTTCATCCGGGCGAGAAAGTGGGTGATTGCTCCCGATAAGAAACGTTCCTCCGGGGATCAAGACCATTCCGGTCGGTGGTTGTGACGCTTCGTCTCCAACGATCTGACTCACGAACAAAACAAAGCAACTGAGAACAGTTAGAATTTTCAGGCCCATATGGGTTTCAGACATTTTTGACAACACAATACATTAGTCGGACCCGCTAATGATGAATGAGACGTCCAGAAAAGAACTCTGGTCAGTAAGATTATCTGATTCATGACAAAAGTTCCATGACCCCGCCCGAATTCGCGTCAGAAAAGATGTTTTGAATGAACGATCAAATGACGATTCGATTGACAACAACGAAAGGCAGAGCTTCAAAATTCAAATGATTCACCGAATTGTGGAATGATTGGTTCCTCATCGCAGTAGTCGCGGATCGTTTGTGAGAGAGCCTTCGCAGAGTCTGGTTCTCCATGAACAAGAAAGACTTGCCCGAAGTGACCGCGTTTTGTTGATTCTTCAAACCACCATTTGAAGTCAACAACATCGGCGTGAGCAGAAAGCCCTTCGAGTTGAATGATGTTTGCTTTGCAAGCAACGTTCCGACCGTGTATGCGGACGGAATCGCGGCGCTCGGCAATCTGACGACCGGTTGTGTGTGGTGCCTGATAGCCCATGAGAATGACTGTATTTTCTTCTCGCGGAAGTGCTTGTTTCAGATGATGGACAACGCGACCATTCTCACACATCCCGCTTGCAGCAATCACGACAAAGGCCCCGCGACGTTTATTGAGTTCCATGCTTTGCTCCCGATTCTCGACCTCTGTCAGGCAATGGAACCCAAACGGATCGTCGTCGAACTTGAGAGTCTCCTGAACGTCGCTGTCGAGAGTGTGATCGTATTTACGAAACACGCGAGTCAGTCGCGATGCGAGAGGACTGTCGAGGAACATCGGCAGGCAGAAGAGTTCGCCACTGTTGGTCAGTTCATTCAGGAAATAGACGATCTGCTGTGTTCTTCCGAAACTAAACGCCGGAATGATAACTCGCCCTCCTTTGACGTAGGCATCACCGATGATTTTCTTCAGTTGTGTTTTAATATCCTGTGATGGCGGATGGACTCGGCTGCCGTAAGTTGATTCGCAAATCAAAACATCCGCACCTTCGATTGGCACCGGATCTTTGAGCAAAGGCATGCCGCGCCGTCCAAGGTCTCCGGAGAAGACAACCCGCTTCTGATCGGTTCCATCTTTGAGTTCCAATTCCACGATTGCCGAGCCTAAAACGTGTCCGGCAGGGTGAAAACGTAGGCGGACTTCATTATTCTCGGAGAGCGATTGCCATTCTGAGAAGGGGCAAGGTTCAAAGCTTTCAACCAAACCACGGACATCTTCTGCTGTGTAAAGTGGTTCGATGGGAGGGTGATCCCCTTCCAACTTTTTCGACAGGTATTTTGCATCTTCACGCTGAATTTTTGCCGA
>JAJDEL010000254.1 GCA_029259835.1 Planctomicrobium sp.
CTCGCTGTCTTGAAGTTCAAATGATTGGTCATAAAGACCAATAGTCTGAACATTTGACAACAAGTGATCATCTGGGCGCTTCGCTTTTATTCCGTCACATCCCTTTCCGTCGAGCGCCACGCTTTCTCACTGACGTCTACAGGTAGTTCATGTAGTTACGGCTGTCACCGCTCGAATGGTATTTGAGGCGTTGCAGCGTTATCGAAAGCTGCATCACGTGGCGTTACCTACGGTGATGGTAATGGAAGAAGCACACATCTTTGTGAAACGCTACAATGACGACCTCGACAATCAAAATGCGGCTTCAATCTGCTGCCAAGTGTTTGAAAGGATTGCTCGCGAGGGTCGTAAATTTGGTCTTGGCCTAGTCCTTTCATCACAACGTCCGTCTGAGCTTTCTCCCACAGTTCTATCTCAATGTAACACTTTTTTGCTTCACCGAATCAGTAATGATAGAGACCAAGAACTTGTTCGGAGACTTGTCCCTGACAATTTGCGAGGACTTTTGCGGGAGCTTCCTTCCCTGCCCTCACAACATGCAATTCTACTTGGTTGGGCATCAGAATTGCCCATCCTAGTAAAAATCAACGACCTACCCAAAACTCAGCAACCTCATTCTGACGATCCAGACTTCTGGGATGTTTGGGTTGGGAGTGACCCAAATGGGAACGAGGTCAAACGTGAAACAGATTGGAAAGTTATTGCAGACGAATGGCAGGGGAAAGGTCTGAGTGAAGGAAGTTCTGACTAATGCAATTTCGAATCGCAGATACATTCACGGATAGCCTTTCAAAATTGATGGGTGAGGAGCAGAAGGCGGTCAAGACGACCGCTTTCGATCTGCAATTGAATCCTGCCAATCCTGGGATGAGCTTTCATCGGCTCGACAAAGTTCGCGACAAAAACTTCTGGTCGGTACGTGTGAACCGCGATATCAGGCTGATTGTCCACAAGACCACTTCCAGCCTTCTACTCTGTTATGTCGCCCATCATGACCAGGCCTACAACTGGGCTGAACGTCGAAAGCTGGAAACGCATCCGAAAACTGGTGCGGCTCAGTTGGTTGAAATTCGGGAAACGGTCAAGGAAATCACAATCCCGAAATACGTGGAGGTCGAAACACCTACCCCACCTCAACCAGCCTTGTTCGCCGATTTTACCGAAGAAGAACTGTTGAGTTATGGCATTCCGGCAGAATGGATTGACGATGTCCACACCGCAACGGAAGAGACGCTGTTCGCGTTGACCGACCATTTACCAGTCGAGGCAGGCGAAGCGTTGTTGGAATTGGCCACGGGTGGAAAACCCAAGGTTGCCGAACCTGTTGCGGTCTCGAACCCATTCGACCATCCCGACGCTCAACGTCGATTCCGAGTGATGACCGATGTTGACGAACTCAAACGAGCCCTCGATTTTCCATGGGAAAAATGGGCAGTCTTTCTTCACCCTGCCCAAAAAGAAGTCGTCGAACGCGAATTCAATGGACCTGCACGGGTTGCTGGATCAGCAGGCACCGGAAAAACAATCGTTGCGTTACACCGAGCCGTTCATCTTGCCAGGAAACACCCGCAAGCAAGAGTCTTGATTACGACATTCACTGAGGCTCTGGCGGCATCCCTCAAGCAGAAGCTCTCCAGACTTGTTGGCGATGATGCCAGTTTATCAAAACGAATCGAAGTGTCGGACCTCACGAACATCGGTCTTCAACTCCATGCCGACAATCTCTCACAACCGAACATGGCAGACACACTGACTATTCGTGAGATTCTTGTCGATGCATCACAACAAGGAGCCGACAATCGTTTCTCAGACCAGTTCATCTGGACCGAATGGAATGAAATCGTTGACGCGTGGCAACTCAATACCTGGGAAGATTACCGGGACGTTCCCCGCCTTGGCAGAAAAACTCGCCTCGGCGAAAACCAACGACAGATTCTCTGGGACATCTTTGAGAAGACACGAACAGAATTGAACAATCTTGGAATCACGACAAAACCTGGAATGTTCCAAGCCGTTACCGACTGGGCTAACACAACCGACCAGCCGCCATTTGATTTCATTGTCGTTGACGAAGCACAGGATTTATTTGTTTCTCAACTGCGATTCCTTTCAGCATTGGGAAAATCATCCCCTGAGTCGCTTTTCTTCGCTGGTGATCTTGGCCAGCGTATCTTTGAGCCACCGTTTTCGTGGAAGTCACTGGGCGTCGATGTTCGCGGTCGGTCAAAAACACTCCGAATCAATTACCGCACATCACATCAAATTCGAGCACAGGCAGATCGTCTGCTTCCACCAGAGCTAACCGATGTCGACGGAATCACCGAGAAACGTTCAGGTACGGTCTCGGTTTTCAATGGTCCCCCACCCTCGATTCAGGTGTTCGATTCCCCTGAACTGGAATCCGATGCTGTTTCAGCTTGGCTCAAGGAAAACTTGGACGCTGGCATCGCACCGCCGGAGATCGGCGTTTTTGTCAGAACAGCTGCCCAGTTTGAACGGGCAAAAAATGCAATTGAAAAGGCTCACGCAAAGTTCAATGCCATCGATGAAACTGTCGAATTCAAAGATGACTGCATTTCGCTGATGACCATGCATTTGGCGAAGGGCCTAGAATTCCGAGCCGTTGCTGTGATGGCCTGCGACGATGAGATTGTCCCATCGCAAGACCGCATTTCAGCAGTCGCTGACAGTGCCGATTTGAAAGAAGTCTACAATACCGAGCGACACCTGCTTTACGTCGCCTGCACTCGTGCCCGTGACCATTTGCTCGTCACTGGCGTTGAGCCTGCATCGGAGTTCCTGGACGACTTAACGGAACCAAGCTGCCCCTCCAAAAGTTGAGTAGCGATTGTTGTCATGAGACAATAACAATCGAAACTTTATGGAGGTCTCATCATGGACGAGAAGTCAAAATATATCTGGGAAGGTGCCGTTGGAGCCAGAATCAAAAAACGCACTAACAAAGCGACTGGCGAAGCATTTCACTCTTTTGAGCTTGTTCGGTATTACACCGAGAACGGGTCAAAGGACGCAAAGTATTCGTCAACATTCACGGAACGAAATGCTGAAGCTCTGGGCAAAGTGATCAGCCAAACGCTTGATTACATTCAGAGTTCGCAGGCTGGGACGCCAGAGCCTGAACAAGAGCCTCAAGACGAGAAGCACGTCATTGCAAAAATTGACGTGGCTCAAATTCCTGCCGACCAAGTTGCTGGGTAATTGACCACCGCGGGACAGCCGGAAACGGCTGACCGCTGATTTCTGGCACCATCACCCAATGACATATGCCATTGCGGTTTCACGCTTTTGAGCTTCATTGTTCAAGCATCAAACGATTGATCGTATCATTTCGGAATGAGAGAAACACCTCGATGTTATCGAGCGTCCCGACTGGTTCAGCCCATTCAAAAGATTCAATTGCCCAATCGGAATCACTGGAATCTCGTATTCGTAGCCAAGGCGGCAATAAATTGCAGAAATCCCCATACAAGGAATCTGCTTTACGCATTAGCAAGTTCCTGAAATCGCCTGCAAAATCCGTCGGCTTCATCAGATTGGTCGGGACGTAGGCAGTATTTGCAACGCTCGTATACAAACCGAAAAGCTGCTGCGGCGAAGGATCTGGACCAACCACATCGAAATCCTCTTCGAACCGATTTTTGTATTCTTTATGGTCTGCCAAATGAGCCAAGGCGTACCCAGAAGGTCCAGATTTGGAAAATTTTCGACCTTGAAAAACAAAAGACCAGACCTGCTTTGGAAAATCGTTATCATCAAGCTGCAATGCTTGTGAGAGTGGTTCTTCTCCTCGCTCTGCCTTCCCTTTGAAAATCGCAATTTCTTTGCTACCTGCATGTCGTCGTATTCCAGGAAATACACATGGAGACCCTTCCCAAAGATACGTTTCTGGGCTGATATCGTGCGACCGCAGGCCCTCTCTCCACTCTGAGCGGTATTGTTCAGTATCGTCGACAACCGCCTTGACGATATTTGGGTGAATAAATCGAAAGAACTTGGAAGCTAACTTTGCAAGCTTCAAGACTTCAGCGTCAGAAGGTGGAGGCCACATTGGCCAGTTCGACTGGGCACTATTTTGACGTGGCATATCTCAAATCTCAATTTCAAAAGGTGGTCCATTGTCTCAGACCTCGATAGGCCTTGTAAACGATTCAAGAACTGTATTTTGCTGTCGGATTTTGAATGCCCTCAAGTTATCAACCTCAAGCAGCAATCCGCTTCTCAACAGGCTCAAACGGTTTGACGATTTTTCTTTTCAGCCAGATACAACTTGTCGGGAGTTGCTCATATCCGGCTTTCTTCCGAGTACGGTTCACTTCTCTAAGAATGTTAAAGGCTTGCCTGCGAATCGGAGCGTAAGGCTCAAACGGAAAACGGTAGAACTCCTCAATCAGCGAGTCCTTCTTTCTACGACAGGCCAAGTCGACGTAATAGGCCTTGAGTTCTCGGTACGACTCATCGTCGATGCGAATCTGGACATGGCCATTTCGAAACGCCACTTGGTATCCACCGTAATGAATAGCGTTCCGCCGAGCGTCCCGTATTTGGTCCTTCTCACGCATTTTGAAGAGATGCTCCCCATCAGTTGCCAGAATCACAAAGAACCGCTCAAAGCGAATATACTGCAAATTAGCGAAGCCCATTTGCTTGCGTCTGGCCCTCACCCACTTCTTGGGCGTGATGTCATATTTCTCGACCAGCTTCCGGTCAACCGTTTCCGGGTCTTTGGTCCGGCCAATGTGCCCGGTCGTATAATGCCAGTAGCCCCGGCTCACGTAACTCACTGCCAGTTGTTGAATCAGTCCTTCCAGGCTGGTTGCCACGCATCGGTATTCCATACTGCTCCTCCGATAGTAAAAAGGTGGTGAGTTTCGTAACGCCAAACTCACCTAAAATCGAAAATTGTGACACGTAGAGAAAGATATTCTTTTTGGACATTGTCAGGCTCAAAAGAGAGCCAGCTGTTTCAGCTTTGTAGCTGTGTTCCAAAAAGGTGGACCACCAATACTTGGTAGTCGCTATTTTTCCTACTGAAAACCTTGCAGAAGAAATCCTTCATGCACAAAACGCACGAAACCTGTCTTCCGCCGATTCGCTGCCAGAAACGGTCTCACGCCAGTGAGAGCATTTCTCGCCACAAACAGTCCCTTCCGGGATTCTCAAGCACCTGCGGGACTCGAATTTCGAGTCCCGCAAATCAATGGACTTTTCCGCATAGAAAAGTCAGTCAGCTCTTTCGTTGTTGGACCATGTGTCAGCACCATCTGTTACACCCAAACGGGTCACCACTGCCTTGCAGTGCAGCAAACACATTGTTTACTGGAGTTCCCTTCGAAACTCACTCCGCCAAATTGCTCAACAACCCGTCAGGATCGTTGGCGATTTGCTTCTACTTGAGCCCCACTCCCAGACTTCTGCTTTTTATAGTGCCCGCGAGTAAGTTTGTCCGGTTCCTCACGGTATTACCCCGCGAGGCAGAACCAGACATTCTTACCGAGAGTCGTCTCATCACCTGGATGACATTCCAGGCACCGCATAACCACTTGCGGCAGCAAAAGTCCTTCCCGTATTAGCCTTCATTGTCGAAACAAGATTCTGGTGAGTTAGAGCAGTTACGCTCAAACGCCTGGTTGATGTGTACTCCGGTCAGGGAGTCACACTCGCGATTTGCAAACAATCAATACATAGAGGTTGCAAATCCTTTCCCCCCGAGAACACAGAAGGTAGGGGTACCGAACAAACGCAGGGTTGTTCTCAGACGTGACCAATCATCTTTTGGTCACGCCACACTTCGGCATCCACTCTCTTGTTTCTTACTGGCAAGCGGTTTTCCCGCCTTTCATAGTTGAGCTATTCACCGCTCGGGTTTGTGCCATTTGAATCACTATCTTCAAATGGTTTTACCGAGACGCCGGAGCTTATCATTGCTCCGAGACCCTTTGTTGCCAAAGGACCGCTCCCTACGCCAGATGCGTTAGCCGAACTCTCCGAAGAGACTCCGAATCCCACATCCCGGATTTGCACCGGTTCAATCAAAGCGACCACCAAGTATTGGTGGCTTGTCTACGTCGCCCATGCACTAAAACATCTAGGCTATCGGATCGAATTAGAAGATTACTCGCCTGCCAGTGATGGCAGCCGGATTACTTTCTAAAGCCTCCGTCGAGAAACGCAAGCTACTCTCGTAGCACGTCCCTCTACCGACCGTCTCAAAACTTTGGATGGTTCACCCAAGAACCCTTAGCCAGATTGGTGATCTGGTTTACCGGGCTGAGACGCTCTGCGTAACAGTCCTATGAAAGTGTTTCAAGATCATCAGAGCGCAAGTTCCAATCCGAGGGCACCGCAATTCGGAGTTTATCACATTTCCGGGATTGTTGTCACATTTGAGTAACAAATTGAACCGTGAGACTATCGGGTTTG
>JAJDEL010000255.1 GCA_029259835.1 Planctomicrobium sp.
CGGCGGAAGGGTATTTGAAGAATTCCCAAGGTCCATATCGCGATAAATTCCGATCGATGGTAGGCGACCCGGATGATCTTGGTTGGCTCGATTATGAGCAGATGAGCAATAAGTGCTATGACTGGCGGGACCGATTCGTTGCTCACTACAAGCTCAACGACGAGCAGAAAACGCTTTTGAACATCGTGATCGACTCTTCCGCTGAGGAAGATACGGAAGCCAATGAAGAACCGACGTTCCCGACATTCACCCGAAGGTTGGACTCGCTTCCAGTGAGCGTCGATTTGGGACGCTATAAAGCGACGATCACCTACGATGAAAAAAGTAAGCAATTGAAGGTGGTGCAACCGGTTCTGCCAAGTGAGGAATCGAAAATCAAAGCGATGGTCGATGTCGTCGCAACCGGTGACAAAAATATGCCTTACATCAAAAAACCAGTTTTGGATGCAGCTGGGAATGAAGGGCCAAAAATTCCTGCAGATGAATTTGAAGCGACTTTCTATCGTACATTTAACGATCTGGTGAAATACTCTCGAGCGCCGATTGAGCGACAAATTGGTGATCTTGCCGCTGAAGTGAAGAAGAAAGATTCAACAATCAACGCGGAAAACTTCAACTATGCCGCAACGCGAATCAATTCCAAAGTCAAGAAAGCGCTGCCTTACCGGCACCGGCTGGCTGCTTCACTTCTTGGTGACCCTGACAAAACAGGGGTTTATGGGGCATTGAATAAAAGAGGTTCGTTTGACATCGAAATGGGGACTGTTCTTCGCAACCAGGAAAGTGGAGAGCGGCACAACATTCGTTTTGGAGATATCGAGGAATACAAGAAGTTGCTGGAAGAATATGAACAGACCCTCACTCAAGCTGCGACCGACTATCAGCTCGATCATGCCACGATGCTTAACCGTAAAGTGGCATCCATGCGTGCGAAACTGACAGGTCCGATGAAAGCTTTAGAGGCGGACCTACACGATAACGCCATGAAGATCCTCACGTCAGAGCAACTCGCTCTTGGTGCTATGAAGCCGGCCGATACACCACTTCATCAATCGAACATGATGGCGATGTGGGGGCTGTTGATTCTGGGTTCGTTACTGATTATTGGTCTATTCAGTCGTCTGGCAGCTATCCTGGGGGCAGTGATGGTCCTCTCGTTTTACCTCGTCATCCCACCATGGCCAGGAGTCCCACCTGCACCCGGTCCGGAACATAGCTTGTACATTAATAAGAACATGATTGAAGTCATCGCGCTGTTGGGGATTGCTGCTCTCCCAACAGGTACATGGTTCGGCGTCGACGCATTCTTTTCACGTATGTTCTTCGGAACGAGGAACGAGAATGGCAAAAAGTAGTTGAAGAAACGCTGGCGACATTTCTCGAATTGCACATTCGACCAGAGGGTTCAATGACCGGAAATCAAGAAAGCGACGATCTTGTCGCAGCTGAATTGATTGAACGAATTCGCCAACACGATCAGACCGCATTTGTCGCGTTCATTGATCTCCGGCAGCCCCAGTTGCTTGCGTTTATCGGGAAGCGACTCAGCGAACAACTGCGAACCAAAATTGAACCGCGCGATATTTTCCAAGAACTCTCCGTGAGCTGCCTCGGCTCATTTAACGATGTTGACTTTGCAGGGCGTGATCCGTTTCGCTGGTTGTGCCAACAGGCAGAGCGACGGATTATCGACGCACACCGCCATCACTTTGGAGCACAAAAACGAGCGGCTGGTCGTGAAGTCGGGATTCACGGTTCTGGATCCAGTGGAGATGATGCCGGAATCGAAAATTATCTCGCGGCAAGTATGACGAGCCCTAGCGCTGCGTTTTCACGCGGACAGAAAGAATTCTATCTCGCGGAAGCGATGGAACAATTGCCTGATGATGCCAGAGAGGCCTTGAAGTTGCGTTACCTTCAAGGATTACCAAGTAAGGAAATTGCAGAGAAAATTGGGAAGTCTGACGCTGCAACGCGCGTGCTTCTCAGTCGTGCGTTGAAGCGGTTGCAGGAAATGCTGGCAGAGAATGTTGCATTTCAAACATTGCTTGCACAGGGGAAACCTGCCAAGTGAAGTTTCTCAAATTCAATTGTTTTCGAGAACTTCGTTTGAGACCTCACCCAGCAGTTGAAGAATTCGAGGCATCCATTCTTCGTGTTCTGGTTTCATGACACACGCGCGGAGGCATGTGACTTCGTCTTTGTCCCATGTTGTGATTTGACTTGCTGGCTCTACAAGTTGTTTGGGAAGAGTGACCAGAGCGAAGTGGAGGTTCTTTGCTGCTGCGGCATCAAAAAATTTTCGAGCTTTTGCTGATGCGGCAGAAGCACTCTCGGCTTGAACGCTCCAGACAACGATATCTAACTCCGGTGTCACGACTGGAGAATAAAGCGGACTCTTCTCGATCCATTCAAAGAGCTGCAGGACAGCGCGTCGAGAGCATTCGAGCCGTTGTGCAAAATCACCGTTAGGAATGAGTGGGAATCGTTGCAGAGTTGCCCAGAGCGCAACAGCGGCGGCACCTGCTCTTGAGCACTCGAATGAAATTTCACCCAGGTGAAGCTGATCACTCGTGAAGTAAGTGTATGGGGAATCGTGTTTGTAAACTTTTGCAGCCTGCGGGTCTTTGAAAAGAACGCATCCGCAACCATAAGGTTGCAATCCATGTTTGTGAGGATCAATGACGAAAGAATCGGCTTGGGGAATGAGCTGGTACTGTTTTTTCGCGTACGCTGAAAGATTGCTAATGAGTTTGAAATAGCCTCCATATGCAGCATCGATGTGAATTCGGAAACTGTGCTTTGCTCGTAACTCGATGATTTGTTCTAACGGGTCAATGGCTCCTAAACCGGTTGTTCCCAGAGTTGCGATGACCGTCCCGACGTTGTGTTTTGATAGCAATTCTTTCAGGTGGTTGATGTTCATTCGACCGAGTTGGTCAGAATGGACTTCGAGGCATTCGGTCCCGAGTAGAGATGCACTCCGGCTGTGAGTGTAATGCGCCTGATCTGAAACGGCGACGATTGGTGAGTCGGTCATTTCCCGAGCAACCCACATTGCTTCTAGATTTGCGATCGTGCCGCCACCACACAAATGCCCTAAGGCATTGTCCCAGCCGACCATCGCTGCGATCTGCTGGATGGAATCCTTTTCCATTTCCGAACTGGCACGCCCCCCATCGAGAGCGTGATTATTCGGATTGAGGGACATTGCCAGTGTGTAGGCCAAGTGTGCTAGACGATGTGGCGGCTTCATCATCTGTCCCAGATACATGGGATGATGATACGGGAAATTATCGTGTAGCCGCTGGGCAACAGAATTGAGAATCGTCTGTTCGGTTGAGACGTTTGTGGGTTCACACAAATCGGGAAGATCGCTGAACCCGGAACGCAAGGCGAGTGCAGCGTCTTCAAGAATTTGTAATTCTGCACTCTCTAAATTCATCGTAGGCTCATCATTTATAGAGGAGGGAGAGGCAAGCCAGTAAGGTGCAGCTGACGCACTGTCCTTGAGCTTAGAAATTGCCCATTCACTTCTATTTAATTGATTTGGTCTTTGTCATCAGCCGCAGGGCGATAGTCCAATGGTATCTACTTTGGAGCTTCTCGCCATGAGCGGAACGCATTAGCGTCGAGCATTTTGCGAGAAAACGATGTCCACGCAAGGCCCGTGGCTAGCGCCAGCGGCTCATATGAGACTTGGAGCCCGAGCGGCTCATGTCGGGAAAAAATTGTGGAACGTTCTTGACTCACATAGAGATATTCTCTTGATAAATCTCAGCTCCCTTGATCAGGGCGGCTTCGATTTTTGAAGCATCTTTGCCGCCAGCTTCTGCTAGATCAGGTCGTCCGCCACCGCCTCCGCCGACAATTTTAGCTGCTTCGCGGATGCAGTCTCCAGCCTTCACGTCTTGCTTCACAAGGTCTTTGCTGACTGCGGCGAGTAGTGCGACTTTTCCATCGATTTCTGCTCCGAGCAAAATTGCAATCGCCCCGCCTTGCTGGCGAAGTTGATCGGCGTATTCGCGAAGAGTGTCTCGGTTAACGCCATCAAGCTTCTGGCAAACAATTTTTGCTTCGCCAACTTGTAAGGCCGATTCGAGCATGTGGGCGACTGAATCTTTCACTGATGCCTTCGTGAACTTCGCAAGTTGTTGCTTTAACGATTTCAACTCTTCTTGAAGCTGTGACACCTTGCGGGGCAAATCTTGTAACTGTGGAGTTTTGAGTTGCTTGCCAACGTCTTTGAGTAAACCTTCCTGTTCGCGTATACGCTGGAGTGCTTTTTTACCGGTTGAAGCGACAATCCGACGGACGCCGGCAGCGACGTTTTCTTCAGTTTCGACACGGAAGAGACCAACTTGTCCGGTGTTTGTCAGGTGTGTGCCGCCGCATAATTCTTTGCTGTAGTCACCCATCTGGACGACACGAACTCGGTCAGGATACTTCTCACCAAAGAGTGCCATCGCTCCCAGAGCTCGGGCTTCCTTGATGTCCATGAAATTCGTTGAAACAGCTGCCCCTTCGGAAATACGAGCATTGACGATGTCTTCGACTTCGCGCAACTCGTCTTGAGTGACCGCTGCACCATGTGAGAAATCAAAACGCAAGTGATCGTTCTCAACTTTTGAGCCACGCTGCATGGCATGGTCGCCCAGTACGGTGTGCAAAGCATGATGCAAAAGGTGAGTTGCGGAGTGGGCGCGCTGGATACCCTGTCGCCGGTCGGTGTTGACCTCAGCGTGGAGAGTCGTGTTGACATGCAATTCACCGGAGGTGAGGCGTCCGCGATGCACGACGAGTCCGGCATGTTTTTGAGAGTCGAGAATGTCGACTTCACAATGCTTGCCTTTCAAGATTCCAACATCGCCAACCTGCCCACCGGACTCACCGTAGAACGGCGATTGATTGAGAACAATGTCGATCGGCAAATCAACTTGAGTCACCGACTCGACCGGCTTGCCATCCACAATCAGTCCGACCACGATCGCGTCGGAGGAAACTCCTTCGTAAGCGAGGGACTTCGTTTCGCCATGCTCTTGCTGCATTTCATCGAGTGGACCAGCTGCCATGACTCCCCAGGAAACGTCTCCACCGCTTCGCAGGCGGTGTTCTGCTTCCGCAGCTCTGAATCCATCCATATCGATGTTCAGCCCTTGATCACTAGCAAGTGCTGAGGTGAGATCGAGGATAAAGCCGTCGGTTTGATGGAGATCGAAGACGTCTTTGCCTGAAAGTTCTTTGCTGCCGGTTCCTTTGGCTCTCTGAATGAGTTTCTCGTATTTGTGTAATCCTCGTTCAATCGTACCGAGGAATTGTTCTTCTTCTTCGCGAATCGTGTCGCGGACATTTTCCGCAGTTTGCTTCAGTTCTGGATAAGGTGATGACATCAGATCCACAACCGTGGGTACGACTTCATGCAGGAAGGGTTCGCGTTGACCGAGAAGATAGCCTTCAAGAAATGCTCGTCGCAACAACAATCGAATGATGTATGCGTCAGCTTTACTGCCGGGAGTCGCTCCTTCATGGATTGCAAATGTGCAAGCGCGTACGTGATCAGAAATCCGTCTTACAGCGCGGCCTTCTTTCGCGTTGAAATCGTACTTTACGCCGACGACTTCACCAGCAGCCATGCACAGCGGTTTTAGAATGTCGATTTCATAATTGCTTTCGACCCCTTGCAGCACGGCAGCAGTTCGCTCCAGACCCATGCCTGTGTCGATGTTTTTCTTTGGCAGCGGGCGCAAGTTGTCTGGTGGATCGCCGACGCGATTGAATTGTGTGAAGACGAGATTCCAAATTTCAACTTCAGGACCACCACTTGGCGGGTGATAGTAAATCTCGCTACACGGTCCACAGACACCGTCTGGACCTTTTGATGGAGCTTCAGCCGGCCAGAAGTTTTCCTCCTCGTCCAGTCGCTGAATTTGGTTTGGCGATAGCCCGACTTCTTTTTCCCAGATGTCGTATGCTTCATCATCATCCAGGTAGACCGTAACGCTCAATCGCGAAGGATCGAGACCGAGCCAGTTTTTGTCGGTCAGAAATTCCCACGCCCAGTGGATGGCTTCCTTCTTAAAGTAATCCCCGAACGAAAAATTGCCGAGCATTTCGAAGAACGTGTGGTGATACGCAGTCACTCCGACGTTGCCGATATCCCCTGTTCGCAGACACTTCTGGGAAGTGGTCGCCCGAGTGAATTCCAGCGGACCAATTCCCAGGAACTGGTTTTTAAACTGATTCATTCCGGCAGGTGTAAACAACACCGTCGGATCCTCCTTCGGAACGAGGACATCACTGGGACGTCTCACGCAGTCTTTGGATTCAAAGAAGGAGAGATAAGCTTCGCGGAGTTCGTTGGTATTCATTATGAAAGTCTTTGCAGATGAGTCGCGAGGTGAACGCAACTTATCGATTGCTTTGTTTTGGTTGTCGTCTTGGCTGTCTTCGTTTCACTGGATCAGAGAATGGCGACTTGTCGTATGTTGTGCCATCACCTGTCACGCGGGGGTCGCCGGTTTCCTTCAGGAGGGTCATGAGACGTGATGATAGCTTGTTTTTGATTTTTTCAACATCGACGTTTTGGGCGAGATTCTTCATTTGATGCGGGTCTTTTCGAACATCGTACAGTTCTTCTTCCGGTCGCAAACCGTAGGCAATGTCGAGAAACTTTTGCATCCCAGGTTTGTCCATCTGGAGCGTTACAAAGGCTTTTGTCGGACTCGCATCAAGATCTCCGTATCCGATGAATGTGTTGTTGGTGAGTTCGTCAAACGTTGGCATTGTCGATTTGGGTTTTCCATACCCAGGTCCGTGCCCCATGGGGTATCGATCTGGTTTGAAGTTTCGAATGTAAAGGTAATCTTTTGTGCGAATGGCGCGTTGTGGATAAGGAAGATTCCCTTCTCTCACCTCGGCGACGTGTCGTTCGCGACCGACAAAGACGGCGTCTCGACTTGTGTCGACAATTCCGGATTTTTTTGACTTGAGAACGTTTACCAAACTACGACCCGTCATCACGTCCGGAGGTTCAACTCCGGCTGCTTCAAGGAAAGTCGGCGCGAGGTCCGGCAGGCAGACGAAATCGTCAACCACGCGCCCACCAGGAATGTTCTTTCCCCAGCGAATCGCGAGTGGAACCTGTGTTCCCAGATCGTAGAGATTGCACTTTCCGCGAGGAATCCCTGGGATGCCATGATCGCCGGATACGACGACGATTGTGTTTTCCAGTTCGCCAATTCGTTCGAGTTCTGTGATGAGAACTCCCAGCCCGGCGTCGAACGCTTCTGCTTCTCCGAGATAGTCAGCGAAGTCCTCACGAACGATGGGAACATCGGGCAGGAAAGATGGCAACTTGCCTTTCAACTTGTCAGGGTCGATCCCCCAAAGTTTTTTGCCGGAACCTTTGATCCATTTGCGGTGACAGTTCGTCGGTCCGAACCAATAGCAGAATGGTTCGTCACCTTCGCGGTCTTTCAAAAAACTTGTGAAGTTGCCGCGCACTTCATCGTAGAGAATTTGCTTGCCTGCTTCGGTATCTTCTTTCTCGCTGACGAATTGCGAGAACCGATTGAACTTCGTTCCGCTCTTGTTGTAGGCGGTTCGCTTCGCACCATAAGGAGCATTCGCCACGGTTCCGGGACTCCAGACTTTGTACGTGTGACCGATGTGGTAGCCGTTTTTTTCGAGCAAGAGCGGATAAGTTGGAATCGACTCGTCCCAAATTGCGCCTTGCAGGATCGCACCGCGTCCGGTTCGCCAAAAGTATTGGCCAGAGAGAAGTGAGCTACGGCACGGAGTGCAGGATGGAGCATTCACGAATGCGTTTCGAAACAAGACTCCTTCCTTGGCGATGCGATCAAAGTTCGGAGTTGAAACAAGATCGCTCGGACCACCTGGTTGGATCTCAGCATACGCACTGGCGTATTTCCCCCAATCGTCGGCAAACGCGAAGACGACGTTCGGACGCTCGTCTGCCGCGTCAATTCTTGCAGAATTTGCAAGCATTGCCGTAAGCGAGCAGAGCAGAAGCAGCAGTCGTTGGGCGGTGATTACTTGGGGGAGTTGTCGTAGAATTTTCATCATTAAAACCTGTTTGCTAGCTGAAACATCTGAACTTGTCATCGAGCAGGTCAGAGGCTTTGTCGTTTCTGCGATTCTCTTCGAAATCTGCGGATTCATAACATTGTCCGCAAATGAAGCAGATTTTCGCAGAATGAATTGTCATTGAATCCAAAGCCTGATCAGTTTTGTTGTGTCGAAGATGTAGGCTCGGAGAGGCTGACTTCAGTTCCATTTACTAAAACAATTTGAACTTCATGTGTTTGATCTTTGACAGTGTGATGAAACTCGGTTGGCGTTGCTACTGATTGGTCGTCGACCTTGGTGATGAATTGTCCGACTTGTAGTCCAGCTTGGTCCGCTGGGCTTCCGTTGATGATCTTTGAGATCACCACGCCTTGCGGGAATTCTTTGAGGAATCGGTCTCGGAGGTAGCGCCGGCGACCAGTTGGATAGTCGACTTCAATTCCACGCCAGCTTGGGAATCGTGAATTCGTCGTCACGATGAGCGCGTCATCATAGATTGGCCACTTTCCGAGTTTTACTGAAACGGTCCGCAAGCCTTTATCTCGTCGATGGATCAGAAGTTCGACATCTTCACCTGGAGCAATCAGACCGACTTCTCGTACGAGACCCTCACTTGTTTCAACGACAAGATCGTTGACTCGAAGAATCATATCTTCACGCTGAAGGCCAGCGATCTCGGCGGGAGAATTTGTTGCGACGCGAGTGATGAGAACGGCGGTCGATTGATCAATAGTGAGTCTGAGGTTGGCGAAATCTTCTGGTAAGGATGTTTCCGGACTGATGCCGAGGAAGCCGTATTCGACTTCGTAACCTTGTCTCAAGTCGTTTATGATTCGCTCGATCCCGGGAGTCATTGGGATTGCGAAGCAACTCTCGGAAGCGTGTCCGTCTGGAACGGCGATTGAAGTGACGATGCCGGTAAATTCGCCATCTAAGTTGAGCAGTAGCGTTCCGCTCGTTGGTGTCATCCCGAACAGATCAAGTTCCAGAAGTGTTCCGAGGTCATGCAAAGATTTTTCGACGAGGGGGTGAGACGTTCCAGGTGATTGCTTGCGTCCGATGTTTGAAATCAAACTCATCCCAACATTCGCTGATCCGTCTCGGGCAATCATCCAGGGATTTCCGACAGCGACCAGTATCGATCCTTTTTGCGGATTCAAATTGCTTGGGAACTTCACCGATTCAATGCGTTGGATGCTCGTTGGGATCTCTTCAGACGGCACTTGGATGACTGCCAAATCACTTCGTGGGTCAGATGCGATGACTATCGCACGTGCGGTTTCTTTCGAAGTGAAGCGGACGAAGATTCCCGCTGTCGAAGCGAGATTGCCGGCTCTGGTGATTGGCTCCAGAAGATGGGCATTCGTCAGAATCGTCACTGTCTCTGCGTTCGATTGCAGAATCACTCCGATGCCAACTCTGGCTGGAAGTTGACCGCTGGCGGGATTGAAAAGAGCGTCAAACGTTTCCGAAGCTTCAATCTTTTCTTCACTTGCGACTGAAACTGCAATCGCAACGATGGAGCGTTCGCCAATTTTCCCGACGGCTTGAATACTCTTTTCAAATCGCTTGACCTGTCCGGTCCCAGTGGATTCCTGAGCTTTAAGTTGTTGTCCAGTGTATATCGCAAGCGCCAGCGCAGCGAGCGAGCAGAGCAGAAACCGACCACTCAGATCCGCACTCGAATAGGACGAAATCATGCGAATGTCACCTTCACGACTTCGTGACGTTATCGCCGCTAAAGAATCAGAAATTTTTCGCTCGGGCATTTTGCATCAAACACGATAAATACGTTACAGTGTTGATCTTCATTGATCACGTTTTGCGCACATTGTGTGAAATCATACGCGAAATAGTATCTGAATGACCATCACCTCAATCAGGAGAGAACTTTGACAATGCCACAATCGACAACACGCCGTGACTTTTTAAAGACTGGGACCCTTGCTGCCGCGGCAGGTGCGACGATGCCATATTGGTTCTCAACGAAGATGAGCTTAGCTCAGGCAGCCGCGAAAAGCCCGAACGAAAGACTAATCGTAGGTAGCATCGGAACTGGGAGTCGCTGGAATGCGGTCGGACCGGCAGCTTATCGCTACGCCGATTGTGTTGCTGTTGCTGATGTTGATGCGAATCATGCGGAAGCAGGGAAGAAGAAGGTTCAAGACATTCACAAAAAGGCTGGTCGTCCAACACAAGTCGATGTCTACGAAGACTACCAGAAAATTCTTGAACGAAACGATGTCGATATCGTGACTATTGTCACGCCAGACCATTGGCATTCGAAAATCGCGATTGAAGCCTTGCAAGCTGGAAAGGATATTTATTGTGAGAAACCGCTTACGCTTACGATCCACGAAGGCAAGCAGATCATTAAAGTTCTGAATGAAACGAAGCGTGTCTTTCAGGTCGGGACGCAGCAACGTACAGAAATGGGGCAACGGTTCCTGCAAGCGATTGCGATGATTCGCGATGGTCGCATTGGTGATGTTAAGAAAGTGACTTGTGACATTGGTGGTTCTTCCGATAGTGGAGAGATTCCGGTCGCCGAAGTTCCTAAAGGACTGAACTGGGAGAAGTGGCTCGGTCAAGCACCGGAAGTTGATTATCGCTTCAAGGAAAGTGGTCGCTGGGGTAAGTCTCGATGCCATTATGAATTCCGCTGGTGGTACGAATACTCCGGAGGCAAGATGACTGACTGGGGTGCTCACCATGTTGATATTGCTCAGTGGGCAATCGATCAACAAGCCCCTGACCAGGGTCCGGTTTCCGTCGAACCGATCATGAGCGATCATCCAGTGCCATACAAAGATGGCATGCCACAGATGGATGACCGCTACAATGCTGCTACGAAGTTTGACGTGAAAGTCATGTTCGTGAACGGAGTGGAATTGCACATTGTGAGTAATTCGAAAGATGGCAACGGAATTCTCTTCGAAGGCACCAAAGGCCGCTTCCATGTTTCTCGAGGTGCAACGAAAGGCACGCCGTTCAAAGATCTCAAAGAAAATCCACTACCGGAAGATGCCATCGAAAAACTGTATGGCAGCATGCCGACCAGCCACATGGAAAACTTCATTAACTGCGTCCAGACCCGCGAAAAACCGATCTCGGATGTCTGGACACATCACAAAGCGATGACGACCTGCCATCTGGCAAACATCGCGATTCGTCTCGACAAAACTCTTGCCTGGGACGCAGTTAAGGAAGAAGTGACGAACGACGCGACCGCCCGCGCGATGCAACAGCGCGAACAGCGCAAAGGGTATGAGATTAACGTGACTGTGTAGCGTAGTCCTTCGATTTTCCAACATGTCGAGCCGAAACACTTTAAGTGCTTCGGCTCGATTTTTGATTGGAGTCGCGATCATTCATTAAGCCGCATCTCGGATTCTGAATTCATCAGTGATCAGCGGTTTGAGGATGGTCGAAGTCAGCGAGATTCGATATCGTTTAAAGAGTTATGTTTTCTTGAGTGTTGATTGGAAGCCCGGCAAATGCGTCTCTCTCTGAATTTGATTTTGGTACTAGCTTTGTTCGTTTCGTGGACAGGTGTTTTATCTGCCGACGAATTTTTGCTCAAAGATGGTGAGCGTGTTCTCTTTCTGGGGAATACGTTCGTGGAACGGGAGCAGGAATATGGGGAGTGGGAACTGCAACTGACGTTGGCGGCTGGCGAGCGGAAGATTGTCTTCCGGAATCTTGGCTGGAGCGGAGATACGGTTTGGGCGGAGTCGCGGGGGTTGTTTGATCCTCCGGCAGCTGGGTATCAGCGAACGCTGGAGTTGGTCAGTGAGTTGAAACCGACGACGATTATTCTTGGCTATGGGGCGGTTGAGTCTCAGCGTGGGCCTGCGGGTCTCAACGCCTTCAAAGCTCAGTACAAAAAGCTGCGGCAGGATTTAAGCTCGACAAAAGCTCGGTTTATGCACCTCTCGCCGCTGCTGATGGAAGCGGCTTCGTTTCCTGTCGACTCAGAAGGTGTGGCGGAGCATGTTGCTGCGGCTAACAAGGACTTGAACCTCTATGCCGAGGCAATTCGGACTATTTCTGCAGAATCGGGAGAATTATTCATCGATTTCCGCGATGCCCAGCGTAATAGAGGCAGCCAGACGAACTGGACGGAGAACGGTGTGCACCTTTCTCAGGCTGGATATCAGGCGACAGCGGCAGTCCTGGTGGATGCGCTTGGTGGAAAAGCCGATAATAGAAAGCATGAGAAACTCAAAAATGTGATCAAACGAAAGAACGAATTGTTCTTCCATCGCTGGCGGCCGCAAAACTTCACATATTTACTTGGGTTCCGAAAGCATGAGCAGGGCAATAATGCAGTCGAAATCGCACAATTCGACCCATTGATCGCTGATCTGGAAACTCAGATTTACAAATTGAAAACAGAGTAGAAACGCCAGTTGAAAAAGGGTGAAGGCATGACATTGATGAAAAGGAGTTTCATCTTTCTATTGAGCAGCGTGCTTTGCCTATCAGGCGCAGTGGGTCTCTTTGCTCAAGACGCTGGAAATGATGATGAGCATCTTCGCCAGTCTGTTCTGGATGCGATTGAACAGGCGCAGAAGTTCTTGATCGAGTCACAAAATGCCGACGGAACTTGGCCTGGCGAGTCATATGCAGGGTATCCGGAAGGTGTGAATGGCGTAGTGACTTTGGCACTTTTGAATTCTGGTTTGCCACCAGATCATCCGACAGTCGCCAAGGCTCTGGACCACTTGGAACATCCGCAAACGAGTTCTTCAAAAACGTACGAAATTTCATTGATAATCATGGCTCTCGCGGCAGGGAATCGTGGGCAAGGTAAGATTGCGAATCTGGCAGCTAAGTTGGAAAACTCGCAACGCAAGGGACCAGACGGAGGAAACTGGGGTTATGCTGGCAGCGGTGGGCTGGGACTTGGTAGCTGGGATAACAGCAACACGCAGTTTGCTGTTCTCGGTCTGCGGGAAGCGGCACATGCCGGAATTCCGATTGATCGTGAAGTCTGGAAACGAATTCAAGATCACTTTCTACGGACGCAGCAAGGAAGTCGTCGCGGATCAAGTGGGGCTGGTTGGTCCTATGGCGCGATGGGAAATGCCTATGGAAGTATGACGGTCGCTGGTTTGGCTTCGCTGATTATTACCCAGGAAATGCTTCAAAATGATGACGATGTCAATGAAAACGGGGAGATCAATTGTTGTGGTTCCGATGAAGAGGATGAAGTTCAGGAAGGGATCGATGCCGGAGTGAGATGGCTTGATCGGAATTTGCGGATCGAATCCAACCCAGGCGGAAATGCGGGTTGGCTGCTGTATTACCTCTACGGACTTGAACGGGCAGGACGGTTCTCAGGACAACGCTTCTTTGGCGAACGAGACTGGTATCGCGAGGGCGCAGAATTTCTGACCGAGCGTCAAGACATTCGCAGCGGACATTGGGTCAGTCGGCTGGAACCGAACCAAGTGACGGGAACGAGTCTGGCACTCTTGTTTTTATCCAAAGGGCTTTCCCCTGTCCTGGTGAACAAACTGAGATATGGCCCCCGCGATCCGCGGTCAGGCAAGGTGTCAAACAATGAATGGAACAAACATCCGCGAGATGTGAACAACCTGACGTCGTACATCTCGAAGCAAGAAAAATGGCCCAAGCTGCTCACCTGGCAAGTCGTTGACTTACGAACGGCCGCAAACGGAGAGGGCGTTGCCGCTTTGCTGCAAAGCCCTGTTCAATTGATGAGCGGTTCAGACCGTCCAGACTCAATTCAGGGTCGCGAACTGGAACTCTTGCGTAAATACCTCACTCAAGGTGGATTCATTTTCGCCGTGAACAACTGCGACAGTACAGAGTTTGATGCTGGCTTCCGCGAACTCGTTCGTAGGCTATTTGATGGACAGCATCGATTAGCGAAACTTCCACCAACACACGATGTCTACCGCAGCGAGTTTGGCTTTGAGGAAGGTGCGGAACCAGAATTATGGGGTGTCGACTTTGGTTGCCGCACGGCAATTATTTATTCACCGTACGACCATGCTTGTCGTTGGAATAAATGGACATTGAGCGATTCTGAAAAACGCTTACCAAACGTAAAAACTCAGATTGACAAATCATTGAAACTGGGAACAAACGTCATTGCCTACGCGACTGGACGTGAACTTCACGATAAATTGAAGAGTCCGAAGGTTCTCTCCGATGGAGACACGAAACAGATGAGTCGGGGTCGGCTCACGATTGCTCGACTGCGACATACCGGTGGCTGGGATACGGCGCCGAATGCGCTCAATCGCTTGCAGACTGCCTTGGAAACGGTCGGAATCGAAGCAGCCCGGCAAACGCCGAACTTGCCAGCAAATGATCCGGCAATTTTTGATTATCCACTGATCTACATGCACGGTCGCAAGAATTTCCAATTGAGCGATGAAGAACTCGCCGGACTGGGGAAATACTTGTCGCACGGTGGATATCTCTTTGCCGATGCTTGTTGCGGTGCGGACCAATTCGATGAGAGCTTTCGAAAGATGATCGATCAGGTCTTGGGTGAAAAATTGAAGCGAATCCCGATTGATCACGAAATCTACAAAATGGCGGTCGGGTACGACGTGCGTCGCGTGAAGCGCCGGATTCCCGCTCAAGGAGCGAACGCATCGAGCATCGACACAAAGGAATCGGTCGGAGAACCGATTCTCGAAGGGATCAAAGTCAACGGAAAATACATTGTCGTTTACAGCAAATACGATTTGAGCTGCGCTTTGGAACGGCAGGCGACGACTGCCTGTGCTGGCTATCAGAGTTTGGATGCAGCAAAAATCGGCGTGAACTTGGTTCTGTACGGGCTGTTTCAGTAACCACTCTCGATCACGATGAACTGATGCTGCGATGAACTTCTCTGCCTGCTATCATTCGAGATGAAGGTCCGTTTGAAGACGCAGTTTCGTCCCTCACCCCCCAGGGAGAGGTGACTAAAATTGGTGTTTGTGATGACTTTATGAGTTTTTAAACAGGGTCTAACAAAACAAAGTTCCAGCAGACAGAGTTGATATGCCATTGCTGAAAATTACCGGAGGACGCGTCTACGATCCTGCAAACGGAGTTGACGGAGACGTCCGCGATATCTGGATTCAAGACGGTCAGGTGATCGAAAAACCGCTCGCTGCGGACGTGCGACCTGATCGAGAAATTGACGCGACCGGAATGGTTGTGATGCCGGGTGGCGTCGACATGCATTGTCACATTGCCGGTCCGAAAGTGAACGCTGCCCGGAAGATGCGACCGGAAGATAAACGCAACGCGCCGATGGTGAAGCGGACAAAATTCACGCGATCCGGCACGACAGGCAGTGTTCCGAGTACGTTCGCGACCGGATATCTGTACGCAGGATTGGGATACACAACGGCATTCGATGCTGCGGTGCCACCGCTTGCTGCGCGGCACGTTCATGAGGAATTTCACGATACCCCGATTATCGATAAGGGGTTCTACGTCCTCATGGGAAACAATCATTACATTATGCGGCAAATTGCTGCTGGTGAGGATGAACGTCTCAAAGGATATATCGCCTGGCTTTTGGCTTCGACGAAAGGGTACGCCGCGAAAATTGTGAATCCAGGTGGTGTAGAAGTCTGGAAGGAAGGCGGCGGAAATGTGAATTCGCTCGACGATACAATCGATTATTTCAAAGTCACGCCGCGCCAAATCATTAACGGAATTGCGAAAGCAACGAATGAGCTTGGTCTCCCACACCCGGTGCATATTCATTGCAACAACCTTGGGATGCCTGGGAATTACAAAACGACACTGGAAACGATGAAGGCCCTGGAAGGCCAGCGCGGGCATTTGACCCATATTCAGTTTCACAGCTACGGCGGAGATGCCGACGACCAAGGGACGTTTTGCTCGAAAGTGCCGCAACTTGTTGAGTACGTGAATCAACACGAGAATATTACTGTCGATGTTGGACAAGTGATGTTTGGAAAAACCACCTCGATGACCGGTGACGGTCCGCTCGGTTATTTTCTGCACAATGTC
>JAJDEL010000256.1 GCA_029259835.1 Planctomicrobium sp.
AGCCACCTAAAGAAATTCCGTTGCAGCCGATTCGCTTCGGATCAACTTCCGGACGAGTCAGTAAATAATCGACGGTCCGCATGTCGTCGTTGACCAGAATACCCTGCCAGGTAAGGCCGGCATAAAGCAAGGCCTTCACCAGCGTTGCTTCTTTCTTGCGGCATTGGCCTCGCATGATTTCTGCGACTTCCATGCTGTACTGCGAACGATCAAAGCCGTTCAGCTTCAAATCGGCATCGAGAATCGTACGCCGTTCCCCGAAGAAGAACGCATCAATGGAAATGACGACGTAGCCACAACGCGCGAGTGCTGTTCCCGTCGCGCGACCGTCATAGACTCTCTCGTGATAAGCAGTCATCGCCGGATGGTTACGTTCGCCGAGATCGGTCACTTTCTCCTTGCCGAACGGAATCCAGCCACCGTGTGAGTGTAGATCAATGATTGCTGGCGCCGGACCTTTGAGTCCTTTCGGAATTTGGGCATACGCAGGAACGCGAAGGTCAGGGCTGGTTGAGAAGACAATTTTCTCGCGAATGATGTCACCAAGATCGACACGCTCGATCACTTCCGGATTCGGATCCACCGCTGGCGGACGGAACATCAGCGCGTCCAGAACTTTCTCGCGCGACTGCTGCTTGAATTCGTCGAGAGAATCAAATCGGTCGCCCAGGAACGAGTATTCAAATTCACGCCCCGCCGCGAGTTTCATGACATCACCGTACACGCTGCCAAGGTCCGCGCCGTTCGGTTTAAAATCAACAGGGATGTCCTTTTCGATGCCAGGGTGAACGCGCTTGGCTCCATCATCCTGCGCGACAGCGTTTCCAGTTGTCATCAATCCAGCAACAACTCCGAGTCCAGCAGCTTCAAGAAAAGTACGTCGATCCGGTGACTTCGTCGAGGAGTTGTGGGGCATTGTTGTTCATTCCTGATTGTGGTTTTCCACCCAGAGCGTCGATCGGCATTTCGCGCCAAGTATGCTGTGATCTAATAATGCAGTACATTACTGCATATTGATTCAGCACAATAGCCAGCCTGCGAGCCTATTGATATCGCGTGGCTGTGTTTTTTTATTTTTCATTTCGATTTTCGGAGGCAGAAATGCGATTCGGTAATATCCTCTTGACCATTCTTTTCTCTGAGCGTCTCCGTTCCTCCGTGGTGAAAAATCACTTTCAATGGTTATTGTGTTGCCTTCTCTGTCTCATCGTGATGGCCGGCGAAACGCATGCGGAAAGCCGTCATCCAAATATCGTTTACATCCTTGCTGATGATCTCGGTTTTGGAGACGTGAGCTGCAACAACCCTGCATCAAAGATCAAGACACCGAATGTAGATCGAATCGCGGCGGAAGGGATGCGATTTACGGATGCTCATACGCCATCGGCAGTCTGCACGCCGACGCGGTATGGAATTTTGACTGGGCGGTATGCGTGGCGCACACGCTTGAAGTATCGGGTGCTCGATGGTTTCGACCCACCGCTGATTGAAGAACATCAACTCACAGTTCCGGCTCTTCTGAAACAACATGAGTATCACACGGCGTGCGTGGGGAAATGGCATCTTGGAATGGAGTGGACCGACACGAACGGCGAGCCGGTGCCAGCCATGTCAATTGACCGCAAGACCCGGCCCCGAAGCGGTCGCGATGTCGATTACACTCAACCGATCAAAGGCGGGCCAACCGCACGCGGCTTTGACTGGTACTTCGGGATTTCGGCATCATTGAATATGTCCCCGTTCTGCTTTTTGGAAGATGATCATCCAGTGAGACTTCCGGTGCTTGAGCAACCAAGGATTCAATCAGAATTCATCAGCGTCGACGAAGGCGTCCGCTCGCCAGATTTTTCAATCACAAGCGTTATGCCACGATTCGCAGGCGCTGCGGTGGGGTACATCGAACAGCAAGCGACGACAGAACCAGATCGACCATTCTTTTTATTCGCTGCGCTTTCAGCGCCGCATTTGCCAGTCGTGCCAAATGAAGAATTTCTTGGAACGAGCGGTGCCGGACACTACGGAGATTTCGTTGTGGAAACGGATGCGTTTGTGGGCGCTGTACTGGAGGCACTTGATCGCACCGGACAAGCGGACAATACGTTGGTCATTTTCACTTCAGACAATGGCGGCCTGTATCATTATTGGGAGCCGAAGGAAGCAGACGACGTCAAACATTACCGATTGAATCATCGCGCTAAGTATGTGCAGCAGTTCGGTCATCAAGGCAATGCTCATCTGCGTGGCACAAAAGCTGACATCTGGGAAGGCGGGCACCGTGTTCCGTTCGTTGTTCGCTGGCCTGGCAAAACTCCCAAAGGAGCGACCAGCAACGAATTGATCGAACTGACCGATCTGCTGGCAACTTGTGCAGCGATCGTCGGTACAGATCTTCCACACGGAATGGGACCGGACAGTCGTAATGCATTATCTGCCTTGCAAAAAGTGAAACCATCGAAACCTGTTCGCGACTTTGCCGTCCACCATTCACTTTGGGGAATGTTCGCAATTCGCAAAGGACCATGGAAGCTCGTTCAGGGACGAGGCTCCGGGGGATTCACATATCCGAAATTGATTGATCCAGAGAAACTGGGAGGCCCACCAGGACAGCTCTACAACTTGGCGAACGATCCTTCAGAAACCAACAACGTTTGGGAAACGCATCCTGATGTCGTCGAGAAACTGTCCAAACTACTCGCATCTATTCGTGGTGATGATTGATAGGAGAATTGTCGTCAGTTGCGACTGGTGCAATCCGCTTCACTCGGGTTCCTGGAAGATCACTTCCGTCATGAAGTCTCGAAACAATTCCCATCGTTGCGAGGACTCTCCGATTTTTAAGTGACAGAGAATTGCTTCATGCTCAAACTGAACAATTGGGCAATCACGCTGCGACGACATTGCGTTCAGATCAAAGCAAATCGGGTCATAGTTGATTGTTGATCGCGCGAATGGAATAAACCCAGTCGGAATTAAAACATCTGAGAGAATCGGATTTGAGAAAACCATCTTCGCGAGACCAGTAAATTTTGGTTCGGGAGGATTGGCAAGCAATCTTACAATTCCCAGATCCACTTCCAACCAACGATACGACAGTATCAGTT
>JAJDEL010000257.1 GCA_029259835.1 Planctomicrobium sp.
TGGTGCACACGGTCGTAAACCACCCCAACCATGAAGAACATCCCGGCGGATGAGATTCCGTGTGCGATCATCTGGAACATTCCACCGGAAAGTCCCATTTGCCAGTGATTGATATTCATCGTCGCTCCGGTATCGGAGAGCTTCCAGACAGCCATTCCGACCAGTACGTATCCCATGTGACTCACAGAACTGTAGGCGACCAACCGTTTGAAGTCAGTCTGAGCCATCGCTGCAAACGCACCGTAGATAATGCTGAAGACACCCAGAGCCACCAACGCATAAGCTGCGTATTGAGCACCATATGGGCAAAGTGGCATCGCAATTCGGATGATTCCGTAGCCACCCATTTTCAAAAGAACACCAGCCAAAATCATCGAGATCGGAGTTGGAGCCTCAACGTGGGCATCTGGAAGCCAAGTATGAAACGGGAAGGACGGGAGCTTAATCGCGAAGCCGATGAACAGCAGGATGAACGCAAAAATTTGCATGTTAGCATTGAAGCCACCCGCCTCAGCAATTTCAGCTAGCTTCAAGAGGTCGAAAATGTTTTCATTGCCAGCAACCGCTGATGAAGCACTGTTGAAGTAGAACATCAACATCGCGATCAGCATCAACACTGAGCCAGCGAGCGTGTACAGGAAAAACTTGATCGCCGCGTATTCACGTCTTGGTCCACCCCAAACGCCAATCAAGAAATACATCGGCAGAAGCATGACTTCCCAGAAGACGTAAAAGAGGAAGAAGTCGAGCGAGAGGAAGACGCCCATCATCCCTGTTTCGAGGATGAGGAATAAAATCAGGAAGCCCCGAACTTTCGTCTTAATGCTCCATGTTGCCAAACAAGACAACATGCTGACCAAACCAGTCAAGATTACGAGTGGTAGGCTGAGTCCATCAATGCCGAGTTGGTAATTGATATTCCAGGTCGGAACCCACGGAATTGAGACCTGCATCTGCATCTCACCGATGGCAGGATCAAAATCTCGCCAGATGAGCAGAGTCAACAGGAAAGTCACAGCGGTCACGGCTACGGCAAAGTAGCGCATTGCCTCTTCGGACTTCGAGAAGACACCAAACATCAAAATGATCGCCCCCAGTGTGGGGAGAAAAATGGTCGCGCTCAGTAATGTTAATGGATCAGACATAGCTTATTGTCAGTTAGTCAGTGTGTGTTCTGATTTGGCCGAAAAGTTTTAATATGAAATTATCGGGGCAGGAAGACAAACAACAAAACAAACAGCGAAACAACGCTGAGTGCGATAAATGTGACGTATTGTCGAATGCGACCGGTCTGCACCACTCGCAAAGAGCGGCCTATTGAAAACGTTGTTTCGCCAACCGCGTTGACGATCCGGTCGACGACTGCTTCGTCAAACTTTCTGTCCCAACTCGAAATCGAAACAACCAGATAGCTCAGGAAGTGGAGGAAACGGTCGAGGACTTGCTTATCAAATGCAACTGCCCAACTGGAAACGACATGGACAGGTCTCACCCACATCCAATCGTAGAGTTCGTCAAACATCCATTTTTCGCGAAGGAACTCGTGTATGCCACTGAACTGCCTCTTCATCAAGTCAGTATCAACGAGCTTGGCTCCGTAGAAGAGATACGCCAGCAGGGTTCCAAGCAGGGCTGCCAGTAATGCGACGGTCCCTGCGGTTGCGTGGTTGTCGTGTATTTGGTGATGGCTTGGGAAAGACAATGCGACGCTTCCAGCGCTCTCGAATCCATTGGCTAGGTGTGTCGGTTCGGTTGTCAGAATGAGTTGAGCCAGTGGACCGTTCTCGCCTCCGATGGCACAAAACGCAGCGAAGAACCCAAGGACAATCAGCGGGACTGTCATCACTCTGGGAGATTCATGGGCATGATCGTAAATATGCTGATCACGAGGCTTGCCGAAGAATGTCATGAACCACATGCGGAACATGTAAAACGCTGTGATTCCTGCCGTGATGAGTGGCATGAAAAACAAGAGCGAATGATTCGGATTCAAATTCGAAAAGGTCAATGCCGAAGCAACAATTGCATCTTTGGAATGATATCCAGAGAAGGCCAATGCCCCTAGTTTTGGAACCAGCAGAACTGGAATCGCAAGTCCACTGATCGCCACGACGCCAACAAACATGGCCCAGCACGTGATCGGCATTTTCTTGTAAAGCCCACCCATCTTCGTCATTTCCTGTTCGTGGTGACAGCCATGAATGACAGACCCGGAACACAGAAACATCAGTGACTTGAAGAACGCATGAGTAATCAGATGGAACAACCCAGCCAGCCAGCCACCGACGCCGAGCGCCAACATCATGTAGCCAAGTTGACTAATTGTTGAGTAAGCCAACACCTGCTTAATATCCGTCGCGACAATGGCGATTGTCGCTCCGACGAACAGAGTGATGCAGCCTGCATAAGCAATGACCAGCAGCACCTCTGGAGTGAACATCGGATAGAACCGACCAACAAGATACACCCCTGCGGCGACCATTGTCGCGGAGTGGACCAAAGCCGACACCGGTGTTGGACCTTCCATCGCATCAGGCAGCCAGGTTTGCAGCGGGAACTGCGCACTTTTCCCAACGCACCCCGCAAAGATTCCGAGACCGGCAGCAACGAGGAGCCAATAAGGAATTTCCGTTGCTGCAGTTGCATGAACGGGATGTTCTTTGTGAATTCCTTGCCGTGCCTGAAGGACAACAGTTTTCTCCGCTCCTTCACCCTTGGTTTCAAGCTCTCCTGCGGAGTTTCGAACCATCTGAAACAGACCAGCTTCGCCGATTGTTTCCGGATTCGTTTCTGCAAATTGAAAGACTCCGAACCACGTCCAGATAATCATTAACCCAATCAGAAAACCGAAGTCTCCGACTCGGTTCATGATGAAGGCTTTATTCGCCGCAGTGCTTGCGGTCTTGCGCTCGACGTAGAATCCAATCAGCAAGTAACTGCAAACGCCGACGAGTTCCCAGAAAACAAAGACCTGAAAAATGTTTCCTGCTAAGACAAGTCCGAGCATAGAAAAGCAAAACAGTGACATATATGCGAAGAAGCGGTAGAAGCGACCCACGCGGTGAAAGTGACTTCCATCAGCATTGTGAACGAAGTGATCTTCGTATTTTTCAGTCAGCTCGTCGCTCATATAGCCGATGGCGAAAATGTGAATGCAGGTCGCGATCAACGTAACCATCGCAAACATCAAAACGGTTAAACCATCGATGTACCAATCAAGAGTGACATCAAGACTCCCGAATTTACCAAGACGATAAAACGTTCCGGCAAACGCTGTTTTAAATGGATCGTTCCCAGCGTGAGAATCATGACCATGTGATGCGACTGCATGTTCATGGTGATCTTCATCTTGATGAGAATGTTCACCTTCACCGTGTGCGTCTTCGCTGTGTTCATCTTCACCATGTTCGTGATGACCGGCTTCCGCATGCTCATCATGTTCATGCGCTTCATCGTGACCGTCTGCACGATCGTGGTCATGAGCCACAGGGTGTTCATGCTCCGCAGCGTGATCATCATGAGCAACGGCGTGAGCTTCGTCACCACCGAACGCGAGCAAGTCGATCTCAGCGGCTTTCACCCAGATGCCAAGGGCAAACAGACTCAACACGAACCCGGTTCCGATACAGCCAACGGCAATGTAAGCGGGGGTCTTGCTGGTTCGGGGGCTCCAGTAGCCACCGAAAATTTCGATCATGAAACCAAACAGCGGCAACAGCCATGCGGCTGTGAGCAGCCACATCAACTGAGAACCAATCTGTGTATAAATTTCGGGAGACATTCTTTCTCGCCGCAGTCAATATGTGAATCAAATCGCTGAAGAACAGTCTTCAGCCCATAAATGTGAACGAACTAGCCATTCAATTCGGATGCCTGATCGACATCCACCGTCCGATGGTTGTTGTAGAAGCTCAGGACAATTGCCAGCGCCACAGCCGCTTCGGCTGCTGCCAGAACAATCACAAACAACGACATTATCTGACCATCCAGGCCAAGTGTTCCATACTTTGAAAAAGCGACGAGGTTGATATTGGCTCCATTAAGAACCAACTCAACTCCCATCAAAACCCCAATCGCGTTGCGTTTGGTCGTCATGCACAAAACTCCGCACACAAACAACAACGCCCCGACACCGAGGAACAAATTCAAACTAATTCCGTCCACTGATTTTCTCCTGCCCGATCAGGCGTCCTGAATTTCCACACGACGCTTGGCACGAGCCAAATACGCTGCACCAATTAACACGACCAACAAGTGAACCGACACAATTTCGAACGGCAACAAATAACCAGTGCTGAGTTTTGCTTCTCCGTGATGACCAGTCGTGCCAAGATCTTTGTCGAAACGGACGCCAAGCAACGCAGTTCCCAGGCTACGAGTTGTGTTGCCTTCTTTTTCTGCGTTGTAACCGTACGCAACCGAGTGATCTTCGCGATGATGGTGATCAGCATGTCCAACACCATGTTCATGATCGTGTATGTGAGCAGCTTCATGCTCGAATTCTGCGAGGCGTCGCTCGTTGGCTTCCCAGTCAACAGAAAAAACGGTCGAACTGATCAAAGCCAGGAATGCGAGGCCGATAATGCAAGACTGCACAAGTTCAGCAGGGCTACTTTTGATTGTTTTGTAAGGGCCACTTGATGTCAGCATGACTCCAAAGATGAGCAACACAACGGTACCACCCACGTAAATCAGCAACTGAGTTGCACCAACAAAGTCTGCATCCAGCATGAAGAACAGGAACGAAACCGAACTCAGCGAGACAACTAGCCAGAACGCCATGCGCACGACATTTTGGTTCAACACAACGGCAATCGCTGCACCGCACGCAATAATTGCATAGAGATAAAAGAGAAACGCTCCCATCACTCAGATCCTCCCGAAACTGCATTCGCCGAAACAACATCAAGTTGCGTTACGGAATCATCATTGAGTTCATCTGAAATGTTCTCCGCCTCCTCATCTGCTGCTTCTGTGTCAGGTTTGACGGGTGCAACAACTGTCTGTTGCGGAATTGGAACGCGTTCACCAACGGAATCCCAATCGACCAGAGATGTTCGACCCAGTGCAGTCATCAGAACCAAAGGCCAAAGCACTGTTCCCAGAAACAGAAAACAACTCATTGGAACCAGATACTTCAGGCAGGTTGTCATCACTTGTTCAATCCTCAAGCGTGGCAGCGTCCAGCGAATCCAGATTTGCACGACGACCAAAAGACCAGCTTTTGCCAGGAGCACAGTCATACCAATCATTCGACCAAAGCAGATTGCCAAGTAATCGCTACTCGCTGAGACACCAAGGAGAGACAAGGTACCTCCAAGAATCCACGCCAATGTACCGGCAATACTCTCAAAGAGCGATTCAAAAACAGGCACTCCTGTCCACCAACCACCGAGGAACAAAATTGCCCCCAACGCACTGACGAAGAACATGCTGGCATATTCTGCAAGGAAGAAGAATGACCAACGCATGCCGGAGTATTCAGTATGGAAACCACCGACGAGTTCGCTCTCTGCTTCCGCAAGGTCGAATGGTGCTCGCTTGTTGCTCGCCAAAGTCACAGTAAAGAAGACGAAGAACGCAAAAAACGTGAACGGATTGTGAAAGATGATCCAATTCTGAATTCCGCCACTTTGGATCTGAGCGATTTCCCCCAGATTCAAGCTGCCAGCGACAACGACAGGAATCACAGCCGTAATTCCGAGCGGAACTTCGTAGCTCACCATTTGAGCAGCTTCACGCATCCCTCCAAACAGAGACCACTTCGATCCACTAGCGTATCCGGCAAGAACGATGCCCAACACTTCAATTGAAAGAACTGCCAGGGCAATGAACAAACCTGCGTCCATCGCAACAGCAACCAAGCCTTCACTAAATGGAAGGAACATAAATGCCGCAAACGACGAAACAACAACAATATACGGAGCCAGCCGAAAGAGCATTTTATCTGCTGCATCCGGTGCCAGATCTTCTTTTTGAATCAGCTTCGCACCATCTGCAAGAGTTTGCAGCCAGCCAAATCGACCTCCGACTCGTGTTGGACCGAGACGGTCCTGAATACGTCCGGCAACTTTTCGTTCGGCCCAAATCAGAACCCCTGCTGGTAACCCAAAGAACGCTCCGACGAGTGCTGTGTGAATGATCGCTGCCCAAACGCCTGCCGGAGCCAGACTGAATATCAAATCCAGTGGCCAGATACTGCCGCCCTCAATCCAGTTTTCAATTGTCGTCGCCAACAAAAACGAATTCATTCAAACAGAACCTGTATTCGGGTCATGCTGTGTCAATGAGATCGTGCATCTCACTGGTCGCATGGATTCATCGAGTCCATCATCTGGAGCAAACTGCTCTACAAAAAGCCCTCGAAAGACGCAATCCGCTCGTACGGAACGACGTACCTCACGGGGCAGAACGCGCAAATAATTTCAAAAGCCTAAAGGAAGTCCAGAGTTATGACAGATGCCTCAAGTGACTTCAAGCGAACGAAGAGCCGTTTTCGGGGTTGAGAAACGAGTTTTCCAGCATGACCATCACAATGGACGATTCGCTGCCCCAGTTGTCGCAGAGTCCCACACCGAATTGGCTGCTAACTCACCACTATGAATACAGTCAGGCACGCCAACGCCATCGAAGCCGTTTCCAGCCAGTCCAAGATTTGGGAATGGGGACGCCAACTCTCGAATCCCAGCGATTCGATCGAGATGCCCCACGGTATACTGTGGCATCGCGCGGTTGTAGCGCACCAAACGAACAAAGTCCGGCTCGCCACGCACGCCGAGAATTTCTCGCAATTCGCCGAGAACAGTCTCTATCACCTGTTCATCCGGGCAGTTGATCTCTTCTGGCTGCATCGCTCCGCCAACAAACGTCCTCAAAATCACACGTCCGTCCGGCGCACGACCAGGGAACTTTCGGCTCAGAAACGAAACTGCCAGAATTCGCCGCCCTTCAAGGTGCGGAATCACAAGCCCGAAGGCGTCCAGAGGGTGC
>JAJDEL010000258.1 GCA_029259835.1 Planctomicrobium sp.
AAGGCGTCGAAGTTTTCCGTCGCCTTTATTCCGCTGTCGGTTTCTCTTGGATTGTTGCGATGACGCGCTTACCGGTCGTCTCACAGCTAATGGACTTGGGTTACCGCGTTTTTGCCAAAAACCGCCTGCGTATGACCGGTCGCTGTCGTGGTGGTCAATGTAATCTTTGATCCTTCATCCTGAAATTATCGATATTGGGGCGTCTTGCAACCTGTTGACGCAAACTCGTGGAGACCCGGAATACCGAACTTCTCGGGCACTTTCTCTGTCTGCCAGGCAACGTAAATCTCCGAGATCAGTTTGAAACTCTGTTGTCAATCGCGAAACCTGTGATTATTTCACGAGTTACGAAATTGCCTAAAAACTGGAAGCTGTCCGTTCCCATGCTCGATTTTCGAGTTAGAATTCTGGCGTCGCCGGAAACCTTGATGTCTCCATTTCGATCAGGTACACATCACCACAGACGGCCCTTTGTGCGGCGGGGCAAAGAAGCTGAGAACGAAATCACCTCGAATGAGATGTTCATTGACATCGAGGAGAAGAAGCGGTTCCGCAGTTCAGAATCGTTATTCAGTGAATCAATTCCTATGAAACTGTTCCATCATCATCTTGGTTGAGTCACCACTCGAGTGCAGCGCTGAATGTGTCAGCGTGAATCGAACAGTATACATACATTGAATCTTTTCCGTCTGTGAAATTCTTGTTGGCAAACTGAATGTCCCACGCGACTGCGACTATTCCTCTTTTACATCCCGACGAAGCTCGACTTCTCTTCGGTCCGGGTGATGCACATCTGCGCCGAATTCGAGATTCGCTCGGAGCAACTGTCGTGTTGCGCGGAGACTCGATTGTACTCGAAGGAACCGAAGATCAGGTCCAACACACAGAAGATGTTTTCCAGCACCTGCGTGATATCGTCAAGCGAGACGGTATCGCGCACGACGCTGTCGTCGGTCGTATCTTAAATCAAGAAATCACGCAATCAACGCTCGCTGAAGACTCGATAGATCTGTTCGAAAAAGCGAAAAGGATTCAACCGAAAACACCAGGGCAAAAAAACTATGTCGACGCAATCCGCAAACACGATCTCATCTTCTGTAAAGGACCAGCAGGTTGCGGGAAAACATATCTGGCCGTCGCCATGGCACTCAATGCCTTGCGATCAGAGCAAGTTCGACGAATTGTTCTGGTTCGCCCGGCCGTAGAGGCTGGCGAGAAACTCGGATTTCTCCCCGGCGATATGATGGCGAAAGTGAACCCGTTTCTGCGTCCATTACTCGATGCAATGAATGATATGCTCAATTTCGAGCAGGTACGACTCTATATGGAAAACGATGTTGTAGAAATTGTCCCGCTCGCGTTCATGCGAGGGCGGACGCTCAACGATACGTTCATCATTCTGGATGAAGCCCAGAACACAACCGTGACGCAAATGAAAATGTTCCTGACCCGCATGGGTGAAGGTTCAAAAATTGTTGTCACCGGAGATGCGACTCAATCTGATCTCCCACACGACACGGTCTCTGGATTTGATGACGCCGTCCGCAGACTCAAAAAAATCGAAGGCGTAGGAAACGTTGAACTCTCAGGAGAAGACATCGTTCGTCACCGCCTCGTCCGAGAAATCGTGAAAGCTTACGACCAGCAGAAATCAGCACCTCGCCGTGCGACAACTAACAGTTCAAGATAACACAGGGAGTCTTCGCGGTGCAGAACGCATCGCTCTGACGATCAACCATGTTTGGATCAGGACACAAACGCAGTCGCGTCCCAAAGTCTGTCGCCTTGAGTCGACGAGACACGCTCGGCTCGCGCCTGCTGGATATTTCTCAAGACCGGGGCTTACAGCTTCGTCTGGGAATTTCGCTTGTCGCGATTGTGTTGCTGGTCATTTCGTTGCAAGCCTGGAAAGCCCCATTCTCTTACCGACAAGGGGATTATGCTGAGCATGGAATTGCCGCGAAAATTGATTTTGAGCGTGTTGATGTCATCGGGACTGATCTCGCAAGACAACGTGCCGAAGATACTGTCGCATTGGTTTTCATTCATGACCCTCAAATTCTCGAACTCCTTGATGACGAACTCCGCGCGGCTTTAGGAGAGATTGCAGCCGCCAAGGCGGTTGAACGGCTCAGTGATAACGCTCGCAAACAATTTGCGCTCGACGAGCCAACAGCACAAGAACTGGAAGATAGCTTTTCTTCCGAGTGGTACAATCGCGGGACACCGCAGGAACGGTTCGAAACTTTGCGCGCTGCCATCGTTGGTCCCGACATGAAAATGGCTGAGGCTCGAATTGATTCGATGGTCGAGGAGTTTCAGGAATTCATTCTGCCAATCACTGAAACGGGAATCATTTCAGTTGATACTGTTCGCCTGGAGAAGATAACGCCTGACAAGCGATTGCAGATCGTCCTGGAAAATCAACCGCTGGAGTCTGGAACAACGGTCCTCCTGCCGCGCGTTCGCTTACTGGATCAACTGAACGAAGCCGGTCAAATGGGCTATTCATGGGAGACATTTAAAACCCTCAATCCTGAAATCCGACCGGCGATTGTTCAGTGGTTGATTGAACGAGTATCTCCCACGCTCAGATACGATCAGGCGACGACAACCACAGAGATCGCTCTCGCTCGCGAAATGGTCGATCCTCGACTCGAACGCTATCTGACGGGAGATATGCTCGTCTCTCCACAGGAATTTATCGGTAAAGAGAAACTCGCACTGCTGGAAGATGAATACGAAGCAGCGGAAGTTCAAATCGGAAACGGGGCTAGGCTCACTCGCGTGGGCATCGCTCTGATCATGGTTTCTGTACTTTCAATCTTGATCGGTTTCTATATTGTCAAGAACGAACCCCGCATCGCGAATGATGTGCAGGCTCTTATTACGTTCTGGGTCGCAATGATTGCCACGGCGTTCATCGGTCGTATTGTTTCGTTCGACCCGCTCCGCGCCGAAATCATTCCCTTGCTCACAACAGTCCTCTTGCTCTCTGTCGCATTCAATCAAACTTTGGCGACGATATCAGCATTTTCCCTCGCACTCCTGCTGACAATGTCGACGACCGGAGAGTTCAATCAATTTCTCGTTTTAATGTCGACCGCAACGGCTGCAATCATTCCCCTCCAAAAAGTTTCTTCGCGTTCGACCTTAATTAAAACGAGTTTCATTTCCGCATTGACTTACTTTATTGTCGGTTGCGGAATCGCCATCATCGAAACGCAATCGATTACAGAAGTGATGCAGGATACGCAATTTTTGGTCATGAGCGCAAAAGGAGCTGCGTTGTGTCTGGTTGCTGGTTACCTCGTCGCCGGCAGCTTGCCGTTTATTGAAAATACTTTCGGCGTTGTCACCGACATGACACTTCTCGAATTGAGTGATCCTTCTCACCCGCTGCTTCAAGATCTTGTACGTCTCGCCCCAGGAACCTACAACCATTCCATTTCGGTTGCCAGCATTGCCGAAACTGCCACAGAACGAATCGGAGGTAACGGCCTGCTCGCGCGCGTCGGCGCGTACTTCCACGATATCGGAAAGATGCTCAAGCCACAGTATTTCATCGAGAATGTTCAGGAAGGAGCAACCAGTCCACACGAACAACTCAGCCCCGCAATGAGTACCTTGATTATCATCGGTCATGTTAAGGATGGCGTTGACTTGGCAGAACAATACGGTTTGCCAGCACCGATTATCGATTTCGTCGAGCAGCACCACGGCACAACTTTGGTCGAATACTTCTATCACGAAGCGACAAAAAAGGCCGAGTGCGAACCCGATCACAAAACCGATGCAGAAGAGTCCTCGTTTCGTTATCCCGGTCCGAAACCACAATCTCGGGAAGCTGGGGTCATGATGATCGCGGATGCCTGCGAAAGTGCCTGTCGCACGCTGACAGAGCCAACTCCCAGACGCATCGAATCGCTCGTCGATAGCATCGTCATGCGGCGGCTGCTTGATGGTCAGTTTGATGAATGTGCCTTGCAAATGTCCGATATCCGTAAAATTCAGGACTCGGTGACGAAGTCACTGACCGCGATCTACCATGGGCGTATCAAATATCCTGACGGACCAGATTCAAAAAAAAAGAGTGATGTACGAGATCCATCTCACGAACAACCAACAATTGCTGCCAATTGATCAGAGTGTAATTTCCGAAGTTGTCACCGGAACACTCAAAGCAGAAGCCGTTGCCGGCGCCGAAATCGTGGTCGCTCTCGTCGACGATGAAGCAATCCACTCCGTCAACAGAGAACACCTTCAACATGATTTTCCGACCGATGTGATTAGCTTTCTGTATGATTCCAACGACAAAGACGAGCCAACACCACCAAACAACATCCAACGAGGGGCTGGTCTCTGGATTGATGGAGAGCTAATCATCAGCACAGAAACAGCAATTCGAGAGGCTCGCAACTACGAATGGAATCCCCTGGATGAATTGCGTTTATATCTCGTACATGGATTGCTTCATTTGTGTGGGTACGATGATCAGTCGGATTCTGAACAGGCGATGATGAGAAGTCGCGAACGGGAGGTTTTGAAACAGTGGAACCTTTCGCCGCATTATCAATAAGAAATATGAACATTTCGCGACCAGTGAAGACTCAAGATGAACTTTTGCTAGAATACTGCTTCAGGAATAGTCCCAAAGCAAGGTCCTGGATTGATCTAGTCTGCATCAGCCGCAGGGTGCGAGCCCCAGTTATGGAGCGTGAACCGGAATTAAATCCGGGGCTAGCACCCAAACGGCTGATATTGGGAACCTAATTGGGACAGTCCCTTAATCGAAAACTGTCTCCGCGTAACTCAGAACTCCACAAACCTTTAAAGTTAGAGAAATTTGGTCAACTCGATTATTGTTATCGGTTGTTTCTTCACCAGCATTTTTTATTCGGCTGTTTGTGAGAGCTTGCGCAACTTTCTGCGGAGTCGCTTGGCGTTTGTTTGCCGCCGACAGAAAAACGAAAAACGCTTCGGAACAATTCTTAAGGAAGATGAAGTCGCGTTGCAGGCTGCTGAATCAGTCCGCTTGGCAACTCTCGTCATTGCAATTCTGCTGGGAGCCATTGAGCGGTACCACGGATTGGCTCAAATTTCCACCCTCATGCTTTGGTCGGATTTCCTGATTGTCGTGGGTGTCTGCTGGTTGAGTCTGTTGGTACTTCCGTGGGCGATTTCTCGCGTTGCTGCGGAACATATATTGTTTCACGCCTGGCCGGTCATTTCTGGAACGATTCGTCTCACTCAACCCATTGTCATTGTTGGTCAACGGGTCGACACATTCGTTCACCGCCTTGCTGGTCGGCAAGATCCAACACCTGAAAACTTGGAAACGCTCAGAGAAGAAATTCAAAGTGTTGTCGACGAAGGTGAGCGAGATGGGATTCTCGAATCGCGTGCAGGCAAAATGATCCATCGCACGATGGAACTGCGTCAGGAAGACGTCCGCGCTGTCATGACACCTAGGACTGATATTGTCACAATCCAGGTTGAATCGTCTCTTGATGAAGCTCGAACACAGTTTCTCGATGCAGGCCATTCGCGCATTCCCGTCGTCGAAGGTTCAACGGATCAAATTGTCGGAATCCTTTACGCTCGTGATCTCTTGGAACATATCGGCAATACAGCATCGACCGTTTCATTAAGAGATTTGGTACGGAAAGCGCTTTACGTTCCGGAAACGAATTCGATCGATGGCCTCTTGAATCGCATGAAGAAAGAGCGGCTGCATCTGGCAATTGTCCTTGATGAATATGGCGGCGTAACTGGTTTGGTCACTCTCGAAGACATTCTCGAAGAGATTGTCGGAGAGATCGAAGATGAGTTCGATGAGCAGGAAGACGAGCGCATCGAATGGCTCGACCCACACACAATGGTCGCGGACGCGAGATTGCACATCGACGAAATGAACGATCTCTTCGACCTGGAGCTGCCGGAAGATCGGGATTTCGACACTCTCGGTGGTCTTGTTTTCTCTGAACTTGAAAGAGTTCCCAAGCAAGGTGAACGATTCGAGTGGAAGCAAATTCAGTTCACAGTGATTGAAGCGACCGAACGGAAAATTATTCGCATTCAACTCTACAGCCCCGTCGTCTGGCCGCGACACGATCAAACGTCTGTTCAGGAAAAACCAAATCACCCCAGCAAAAGCTCCCCGTTCCGTCTCATCCGAGAAGAAACAACTCCCGAAGAACAGGCGTCGTAACTTATGATTGAGGTGAATCAATCACCCTCTCGATCAAGACATTTCGCTTCTTTCGTCCGTTTCGTGGTCACTCAACCCAATTGCCGAGTGATATCTGGAAATCTTTTCCGCCCGTCATCGTAGTGACTCTCGATGCATGTCATAATGCGCTGTCAATGTGATTGGTCTGGGTGGGGTGAAGAATGGACGAGTTTTTAGTATTGATGGCGATTCTTCTCT
>JAJDEL010000259.1 GCA_029259835.1 Planctomicrobium sp.
GATTCCCTTACCTAACCCGAACTCTCATAACCCCGGACCAACTTTCGGGGGCATACCAGTACGCCTGACGACGTAACTCTAGTCCCTGAATGGAGAAAGCCCTTCGGCGTACTCGCCGAAGGGCTCAATTCTGAAAAAAGTCGGGGCGACACGATTTGAACGTGCGACCTCCTGCTCCCAAAGCAGGCGCTCTAGCCAAGCTGAGCTACGCCCCGATTTCTGTTCGGACGCAGGATAGAGATGTTGGGTTCGGCTCGTCAATCATTTCTGCCTGTTGATTCACGGATTTTTGCTCATCTCGCAAAGATTGCCGACGGGAGAGAGGGGAGGGGCCAAAGCTGAGTGTGCCACGTGACCAGAGACAATACCACAGTTTTTGAGCGAGACTGGGGCTTTCTGACCCTGGTGGTGTATTTCAGCACGGCTTGATTTCCTGGTCGCATCTTTGACCGTTGATCTGTCTGGCCACTAGGATGGAGACTCGGTGGCTTCATCCTGATCCTGGAATCAAGCACAGACTTTGACACATGAATTTACTTCTGACCGCGTTTTTGTGTTCAATCCTGTCACCTTGTCTCTGTCACGGTGAGGGCCCGGACTTCATTTTTCATCATGGTCGAGTCGTCACCGTTGATGACAAATTCTCGATTGCCGAAGCATTTGCCATTGAAGGTGACCGCATTGTGGCAGTCGGGACGAATGCCGATATCCTGAAACTGAAAACGAATTCAAGTGAGATTATCTGCCTGAGAGGGAAAACGGTCCTGCCGGGGTTGATCGATTCGCATGTTCATCCGACTGGAGCGTCGATGTTCGAGTTCGACCATCCTGTCCCAGCGATGGAAACAATCGCGGCTCTGATCATATGCAGAAGATCGGCGGGCTGCGTTCCGTGAATCCGTATAATCCATTCCTCGGTATGTGGATCACTCTGACCCGACAACCACGCTGGACCGACCAATCACTGCACCCAAAGCAACGTAACACTCGCGAACAATCGATCCGTCTGTATACGATCAACAACGCATTCTTAACATTCGAAGAAAAAGGCTCGCTCGAGCCTGGCAAGCTCGCAGACTTCGTGATCCTGCAACAAGACATCCTTGAATGCCCTGTTAATGAAGACAAAGATATTCAGGTGAAAGAAACCTGGCTCGGTAGGAAGCGAGTTTATCAAGTACCAGAGAAGTGATTGAACAAAAATAGATGAAAGGATGATTGACAATGAGTGACGAAATATCGATGCCTGCCGACATTGTCTCATTTGCTGAAGAGTTGATCAATGACGAGCCGGGATCGTTAGAGATCATCAAAATCTACATGATTGAAGACGACGAAGAAGCTCACGATGACGAGTTCCAAAAGCAGAAGCATCTTGAATTCGAAGCCGTTCATAATTCGCTTGCCAAAGAACTCTCCAAAAAATTCGGAACTCCAAAAATTGCGAAGAAAGAAGACGAGTTCAACAAAATCCCACTCTGCGGGGTCTACCCAGCCGCGACTTGGGAAGTCAATGGAGCGGAACTCTACCTGGCGGTTTCCCACGAGGAGCGAGAGACTCCTTATCTACTGGCGATTGGAACCATGTGAGAGAAAAACTAGTGCAGTGTCAGTCGTGTTTTGATGGATCACAAAATTTGACGAGCACGACAACAGAGTGCAGTTTTCGTGTTGACGATCCATCATATGAAGCCTGATAAGGCACTAGGGCCTGCTTTACAAACACTCACGATTGGTCACAAGATTAATCTTCCGGGGTGGCGCGACTGAAACAGGCGACCGAGAGAACGAAAACAAATCGTTCAACGTGACAATTCTTGAAAATTTCGGAGACCTGCTCAATTTCAGTGAACCGTTGGAGCAAACTCTACGTTGGCCTAGGAAGAAGCGGAAAGTTTTTCGTCATTCCTGAGGAGCGTATGTTTTTTCCAGTATCTACTGACGCACCTCTCTACCACCGACCGATTGTGACAATCGGTTTAATTCTGGCGAATGTCGTAACGTTCATCATCACAGGCGGAGGAAGCAACATAGACGGGTGGTTGCTGAGATTCGGGAACGGCTTGCATCCGTCCGAATGGATTGCTTCCGCCTTTCTGCATTTCGGACTGATGCACCTGATCGGAAATGCGATTTTTCTTTGGGCCTATGGACTGATCATTGAAGGAAAGATTGGTCACTTTCGATTTCTGACACTTTACATTGTTCTTGCCTTGCTTGATGGATGTCTGACACAGTCGCTCATGCTCTATGCGGACGGTCCACGCGGAGCGGGCGGAGCATCTGGAGTCATCTTCGCACTGATGGGAATCGCTCTCATCTGGGCACCGGAAAACGAGTTTGAAGTTGTTTGGATGTATGGCATCGGGATGTTCGTTCGCACAGGAACCTGCCAGCTTTCCGTCCTATTCCTCTCCGCGTTTCACATGGTCGTCAATTTCATTCAGGCCGCCTTCATCTCTTTCGAAATGAGTACTCCGGTTCTTCACTTGATGGGAGCCGTCATTGGGCTGCCGATCGGGCTCTTGTTTCTACAAAAGAATTGGGTCGATTGCGAAGGCTGGGACATACTGTCGATCTGGCGAGGCGACAACTTTCAGGGCGGAATTCCTTTGTCTCAGTGGAAGCGTTCGGAAGATCTTCCACTCAATGACAAACAACCTCCTCGGCACCGGCAGAAAAGCGTCATGTCCATTCACAAAGAAATTGAAGAATTGATTTTGAGGAAACAGCATTCACTCGCTTCCGAACTCTATTTCAATCATCGGGACAAATTACTCCCTTCACATCAGCTTTCGAAGGCAGGCTACCGTTCTCTTATTGAATGGTTGCGGCTCCAACGTAGTTGGAAACACCTCGCGGCTCTTTTGGAAGACTACCTCTTACAATCTCGTGACGACGCCGAAAGAGCCCGTCTGATGCTCGCTCAAATTTACGTAGATAAATTGAGTCGTCCTAAAGCAGGGCTCCGAACTTTAGCTGAACTCTCAGAAGATGTTCTCTCGGAAAAAGAAATTCGATACTTCAGAACGATCAGCCGACAGGCAAATTCCCAGATAGCAAACGGAACTCTGGAAATCGCCGACCATCGGATCGCATGAAGTAGGGAGTGCAAACCGCACAGGATAAACTTCTCTCGGAATCCGATGTCACGCAGATCTATTTGTTTTCATTTCGAGCATGTGCAAAATCATCGCTTTGCTCCCCACCACAAAATGCGATCTAGGCTTGCAAGAGATTACTTCGCAGAAAACCGAATAGGTATGGTCAACCTCATTCAATTTCCGACATCTTGATTGGGGTTTTTAAGATAAATTCCTCCCCCTTCTTCACTGAAAAATTCTCCTGAACAGGGTGAACCCGAAAGGTGGACCAGACCAGATCCAATAACTTCTGTATCCCATAAAGACAGATAGGACAACTTCTGAAGATTGTGCATTGCCTCAAGTCCCTCGTCACTCACATTTGTCTCTGAAAGATATAGGTAATTCAAGTTTGGGAGTTGTCCAACAGCCTGAAGTCCCTGATTTGAAATGTCGTTTTTGGACAAGTCAAGTTCCTCAACGCCGCTCAACGAGGAAATTCCTTTTAGCTGCTCATCTCTAAGATGGCAATCGGACAGGCTAAGGTAAGAGATGTGTTCAGGTAATTTCGAAAAGTCTAATAAATCAAGGTTGTTTCCATTGAGTGTCAGAGAATTAAGGACAGGAAAGTCTGTATTTGAAATGAATCCTTCACCAGAAATATTTGCTCTTTCAATTTCCAGACTATGGAGGTGAGGAAGAGTTGAAAGCAAAACGATTGTGTAATCACTCACTTGAGTGTCATTCATTGTTACGTACATAAGTCCCTGCAGTTGAGCAAGAGTCTTTACGCCTTCGTCAGTGATTTGTGTATGTGAGAGATCCAGCATCCACAAATCGGGGAATGACTTTAGAGTTTGCAGGCCAGCATCCGTGATTTCTGTTGAGTCAAGCTGCAAATTTTGAAGTGATGGAAGTCCTGCCAAATGACGAATCCCAGAATCGCTGATGCTCGTTCCTGATAGATTGAGAGATACGAGTTTTTTGAATTTGGCGATTTCCTTTAACGATTCGTCTGTGATTTTGGTGTTCGAAAGGTTCAATTTTGTAATGTTTTTGCAGTCAGTAAGTCGACTGAAGCAGTCACCATTGATAGTCGTTCCATGCAGTTCAAGAGTCTGAAGTTTGGGGAAATATGGCAATTTTCCGATTGCTTGATCTGAGACAACTGTGGAACTCAAATCTAGATATTTCAGATTTTGAAAACTTGGTATGCGACCGATGCCAGTTTCTGTCAACGGGCAGTTTTTAATGGAAATGTTTTTCAAGTGTGAGTTTGGAGAGAAACTTGAAAACCCTTTTCCAGTTATCGAAGTTCCGTCTAGAAACAATGACTCCAGTTGCGGGAGCGATGAGAAATGACGAAGACCCTCGTCAGTGAGATTTGTCTTCCTCAGAGATATAGATTCGATCTCCGAAAATTTGGAGAGTCGTTTCGCAGTTTCGTCTGAAACATTTGTCTCATCCAATGCTATGAATCTTAAGTCTGAAGGGAATGGCAGATTTTGAAAGATCTCATCATCGAACCATTCTTCATTCGACGTGACGACCAATAATTTCCCACTCCGTGCATTTTCTAGAATCTCTGAATAGCCCACCCGCGATGGTGTCTCTACTCTTTTTCGAAAATTTATCCTGGATTGAGTTTTCTTTTTTTTGATAACCAAGTATCCCGAGAATGCGGTATTTGCAGAATCGTAGTCATGCAAATGCACATATGCAGCAGATTTTAATCGCAAAATCTGGAGATCACTGATTGCCCCACCACTAGCCTTGGCACAGCTCGCAATACATTTCTCAAACTCTTTCAGAGCGTACTCAGTTTTTGCTCGTCCCCACCAAGCATCTATCAGATGATATTCATAGACCCGATCTTTGAGCTGGATCACATGATTGTAATCGCTCATCGCTTCATCATGTTTTCCGACTCGAGATAATGCCAATCCTCGACCAAGATATGCTCTAGCGATAAGGTCCAACCATGGCCAGACTTCGTAGTGATCGATCACATCGTTGAATTCACCGATTGCCGACTCATACTCTTGCGAATACAAGAGGTCTTCGCCCTCTCGAAGAGAGGTGAGAGCATCTCGGCTGAGGTAATCTCGCAGATGTCCAAGACCGATACCCCCTACGACCAGAAGTGTGAATAGAATCGTCAAGACCAAGGGAATGAAAAATCGTTTCCTGATTTTTCTTCGCTTTCTATTGTCCTCCGCCATTTCACTCCTCCCGTGCAATTTCACTTGCTCCATGCCCCTAAGGCCTTCCTGCGGAGTTGACAGCAGGGAGAACGCGCTCCGACAAAAACTGTAGCTTGCCGACCCGGCTCACTTCCCCTGATGCTTCTTCAGCGCGGCTCCGATGAAGCCGTGGAATAATGGGTGTGAGTCGAGGGGGTTGGATTTGAATTCTGGGTGGTATTGCACGGCGACGAACCAAGGGTGATCCGGGACTTCGACGATCTCGACGAGGTTTCCGTTCGGGCTGGTTCCGGTCGGGTGCATGCCGGATTCGATGAGACGTTCTTTGTACGCCGGGTTGAATTCGAAGCGGTGACGGTGCCGTTCAGAGATTTCTGGTTCACCGTATGCCTGACGCGATTTCGAGTCTTCTTGAAGGATGCAAGGCTGCGCTCCGAGCCGCATGGTGCCACCTTTGTCCGTGATTGTCTTTTGTTCTTCTAGGAGACAAATGACCGGGTCCGGCGTTTCTTCTGAAAACTCCGTACTGTTTGCTTTTGAGAGTCCCAGCACGTTGCGAGCGTATTCGATCACAGCGCATTGCATCCCGAGGCAGATTCCGAAGTACGGAATCCCGCGCTCGCGGGCATATTGAACGGCTTTGATTTTTCCTTCAATCCCGCGATAACCGAACCCGCCTGGGATGAGAACTCCATGAACATTTCCGAGGAGTTGGTCGAGGTCTTCGGCTTCGCACTCTTCGGCTTCGATCCGTTTGATCAGGACGCGCGTTGAATGAGAAAATCCGGCGTGTGTGAGCGATTCGTAGATCGACTTGTAGGCGTCACGGTGTTCAATGTACTTGCCAACAACCGCAATCGTCACTTCATGCTGCGGATTCCGAATCCTGTGCATCAGGTCTTTCCAGTCATCGATTTTGAGTTCGGAGCGAGGAAGGCCGAGCTTCTTGATGATCAATTCATCGATTTTGTTCTCAGCAAGACCGAGTGGAACTTCATAAATCGAGAGTGTCTTGTCGGTTTCCTCAATGACTGCTTCTTTTTCAACGTTGCAGAAGAGCGCAATCTTCTCGGCATTCTCGCGTCCCATCGCGCGTTCAGTTCGAACAACGAGAATGTCTGGCTGAATTCCGATTTGCCGAAGTTGACCGACGCTGTGCTGCGTTGGTTTTGTTTTCGCTTCACGAGCCGCCTTGAGATACGGGACAAGCGTCAAGTGAATGAAAAGGCAGTTCTCTTTGCCGACATCGAGAGGAATCTGACGGATCGCTTCAAGGAATGGAAGTCCTTCGATGTCGCCGACCGTGCCGCCCAGTTCCGTGATGACCACGTCAACATCATCTGCGGCAAGCTGCAAAATACTGGCTTTAATTTCGTTCGTCACATGCGGAACGACTTGAACCGTCGCGCCGAGGTATTCGCCTTTGCGTTCCTTCTCAATCACAGAACTATAGATTCGCCCGGTCGTGAAGTTCGATTTTCTTGAGAGCGGACTTTTCGTAAAACGCTCGTAATGTCCAAGATCGAGGTCTGTTTCGGAACCATCGTCGAGGACGTAAACCTCACCGTGCTGGTAAGGAGACATCGTCCCTGGATCGACGTTGATGTAAGGGTCGAGTTTTTGCATGCGGACGCTGAAGCCGCGCCGCTCCAGTAGCAGTCCAACTGATGCCGACGTGAGTCCCTTCCCAAGTGAACTGACCACGCCTCCTGTGACAAAGATGTGCTTTGTCATTATGTCTTTATCCTGATACTAAAATGGAAAACCGGAGGCGGAAGACCTCCGGTTGATGTCTTTATTGCTCATTGACTCAATGAAACAAGCTTATTCAGCCTTCGATTTCATCCTCTCTATAAACGCAGCATAATCGGCAGCCGTGTCGATTCCAACGGAGCGGTGGGAGACAACTTCCACAAGTATCGAAGCTCCTGCCTCTAGAGCACGTAATTGTTCAAGTTTCTCCAGTTGCTCCAGTCGTGAAGGGGGCATTTGGGTCAATGCGAGCAGAAATTCAGGTCGGTATGCATAAATTCCCAGATGCAGCAGCCATGGCGTTTGAGAGAATCGAGAATCTTCACCGGCGACGGGGAACAAGTCCGCCGGTTCACCATCTCGATAGAATGGGATCGGAAGTCGACTAAAGTACAGTCCCCGACCATCGGCGGCTCGAACGACTTTCACGCAGCCATTGTCGAGGAGCATTGCCTGAGAAGTGATCGGCGTTGCGAGCGTTCCCATCTCGATATGTGGCGATTTTCCCATCGCGTCGACAAGTTGATCGATGCAGCCAGAGTCGAGTTCTGGTTCGTCTCCCTGAATGTTGACGATCAGTTCTGCATCCAGATTCAGCGATTGAACGACTTCTGCAATGCGATCTGTTCCACTCGGATGATCGCCAGTCAGTGCGACTTTCGCACCGAATTTTTCGCACGCGGCAGCAATCTCTTCGCTATCAGTCGCGATGAAGACATCACTCAGCGACGCAGCATTCGTCGCGGCTTCCCACGAATACTGAATGAGCGGTTTTCCCGTCTCATTGAGCAGCATTTTTCCAGGCAATCGCGAAGAATGCATACGGGCCGGGATAATGCCGATTGCTTGCGGCATGGTTTTGTTTCGCCTTGTAAAGTGGTTTGTCTTTCACAATGTAGCCACTTGAGCAACCGGTCGCGATCCAGAGGATTGAAGTTACCGAAGGAAGGAAAGAATCGCGAATTCACACGAATGAAAATTGAGCCATTCGTGTCCATTCGTGGTTTCATTTCAGAGATCGGGTGTCACTGCCCCTCAACCACCGGCTATTGGCTTTGACCGCATGTGGCACACCTTCCAACCATGCATAACCCTCAATTCTACGACGGATTCAATGCAATTCAAACTCGCTGCCGTCTCGTCGCGAATGTTTCCTGTTCACTGGTGCCGGTCGAGTCCGATTTCTTTTAATGGGAATTCCTCATAAATGCCCAGTGTGAACAGTCCTCCCACCACCAAAAAGAACCTTGAATGTAGACGTGAGCAGGTTGTATAACGTATAGTTGATCCATCGTGGCCCCGCCCCAAATTCCCTCCACTTTGTGAATGACCCAAACATCGCAAAAGTCATTTCATGTCCTTGATGAGTAACGACATGACCCACCTGAATCATTTCCGACTCGATCAGCGACTTTGTCGCGGACTCGTCCTCTGTTTCGTTTCGCTCTTTCTGGGAACTGTTCCAGTTCTCGGGGAAGAAACGGATCGACCGGTCAGTTTCGTTAACGACGTTATGCCGATTCTCACGAAGGCAGGTTGCAGCGGCGGGACTTGTCACGCCAAGGCAGGCGGTGGACAAAACGGTTTTCAACTCTCGCTGTTGGGCTTCGAGCCAGCGGACGATTACGACAGTCTCTTGAAGGAAGGACGCAGCCGAAGGATTTCTCAAACGGCTCCGGCACGAAGTCTTCTCCTTGCCAAGGCTTCTAATCAAATTCCTCATGGCGGCGGAATGCGTCTCGCGAAGGATTCAGAAAGTTACGCAGTGATTCTGCGCTGGATCGAACAAGGTGTCCCCTACCTGAACGATGCCGAATCAGAACTTGTTTCGATTGAAGTGCAGCCGGAACGTG
>JAJDEL010000260.1 GCA_029259835.1 Planctomicrobium sp.
CTTCACCACGTTTCCATGCACGTCGGTCAGGCGGAAGTCTCGTCCGGAGTAGCGGTAGGTCAGTTGTTCGTGGTTGATGCCCATCAATCTCAACATTGTCGCGTGAAGATCATGGACGTGGACACGATTTTCGACCGAGACCATCCCAAGTTCATCCGTCGCTCCGTAGGTGAGTCCACCTTTGACGCCACCGCCAGCGAGGAGAGTTGTGAAGGCGGTATGATGGTGATCTCGCCCGGCCTTTTTCAAATCTTTCTTCTTATCCAATTGAGAATATGGAGTCCTACCGAATTCTCCGGTCCAGACGACGAGCGTATCTTCCAGAAGTCCGCGAGACTTCAAATCCACCAAGAGCGCGGCAGTCGCCTTGTCGCTGTCGGCGCATAGCTTCCGATGTTGTTCGTTATTGTTGTTGTGAGTATCCCAAGGCTGCTTGCCACTTTTCGTGACATAATAAACTTGAATGTATCGGACGCCGCGCTCGCAAAGTCGTCTCGCCAACAGACAGCTTTGACCGAAGGGTGTCCCGCCGTACATTTCTTGCATTTCTTTTGACTCAAGTGAAACATCAAAGGCTTCCGAAGCTTCACTTTGCATTTGATAAGCAAGTTCCATCGCCTTGATCTGCTCGTCGAGCAATGCGTCGTTTTGCCGCTGCTTGATGTGCATGCGATTCAGTTTGAGCAGCAAGTCAAGCTGAAGGCGTTGCTGCGGACGTGACAGTGTGGGATGTTTGAGGTTTGAAATCATCTTCTCAACGTTTAGATCGTTCGTGTCGACGGCAACTCCCTGATGCTCACCTGGGAGGAATGAACTCGACCACAACTGTGGACCGACAACAGGTCGACCTGGGCTGAGTGCCACGAAAGACGGCAGGTTTTCGTTTTCACTGCCAAGTCCGTACGACATCCACGAGCCAAGGCAGGGGCGAATCGGTTGCAGGTTGCCACAGTGCATCATCAGCAAACCTGGTTCATGGTTCGGAACATCGGTGTGCATCGACCGAATCACGCACAAGTCGTCGGCACATTGGGCCATGTGCGGGAAGAGTTCACTCATCACGACTCCGCTTTCCCCGTGCGGGGCAAAGCGAAACGGCGACGGCATATAGCCGCTCCCTTTGGAAGGTCGGTACAGTTTTCCAGAGGGCTGTTCGCCTTCGTGTTTTGCTAGGGCAGGCTTGGGGTCGAAAGTGTCGACGTGGGAAGGGGCACCGTTCATAAACAAGAAGATGACGCGTTTCGCCTTTGCAGGCAGATGCAATTGCTCAAGAGTTCCTTGACCCGCCTGAGTTTCACCGTTCAGCAGGCCCATGCTTTGCATTGTTCCTGCCAGGCCGAGCATTCCGAATCCGGTGCCAGCTTTGCTGAGCATGTGACGCCGCGATATTTGCGATAAGTCGAAGTCGAACATGGTATCGTTTTTCAATCGAGAATTAAAAACTCGTTGGAGGCGAGCAGAACTTGTGCATATTGTTGCCAACCAGCGGATTCAATGAACGCCTTACCCAGTTCCAGTTCATCGGTTTGAGGTGAACGGTTCAGCAGTGTTTGGTATGCGAATTCGATTTGGTTATTGATATCGCCGGATTCACTCTCAACACGGTTCAAAAAATCCTCGGCCCGGGAAACCATAAACGGGCTGTTCATGACAAAGAGCTTTTGCAGCGGCGTTGTCGTTGCGACTCGACGTGCAGAGTGAGCATTCGGATCCGGAAAATCGAACATTGCCAGCAATGGATTCAATTGAAAGCGGCTACGCCCACTATAAACCGTACGCCGCCGTTCATCTCGATCATCCGGCGTCAACGAAGGTCCACCTATTGCGGAATCGAGAGTTCCAGTCACTTTCAAGAGTGCATCACGCCACTGCTCAACAGTCAGCCGACGACGATTCATTCGCGATAAAAACCGGTTAGCAGCATCACTGGACATGCTGTTTGAGGAAAGCTCACTCGATTGCTGATATGTCTTTGAAGTCACAATTTCACGATGCAACCATTTCAACGACCAACCGTTCTCCACAAAACGAACAGCCAAATCGTCGAGCAATTCCGGATGCGAAGGTGGTGTGCCTAACTGACCAAAGTTACTCGGCGTCCCGACAAGGGCTGTTCCGAAATATCCAGCCCAGATACGGTTCACAATCACACGTGCTGTGAGTGGATTTTCTTCAGAAGCAATTAATTTCGCCAATTCTAATCGTCCACTCCCCTGCGAAAAGGCAACAGGTTCTGCTTCTGAAAGGACTTGCAGAAATCGGCGTGGAACAACCTCTCCTTTTGAGTTGACATCACCACGAACGAAAACGTGAATGTTGTGAACGTCCTTGTCCCGAATGATGTGCAGCGATTCCTTCGGTTCTTTCGCATGACCATTCTTGGCGACTTCAACTTTCTCGTCGATCGGGCTGTTCCACATCTCGGTACTCGCAAAGATACCTGCCAGTGCGTAATAGTCCTCCGTCGGGATCGGGTCGAATTTGTGGTCGTGACATCTTGCACAAGCCACAGTCAAACCCAGGAATCCGCGACTGACAACATCAACGCGATCTTCCCATTCATCCGCCATGACTTCCGGAGAATTTCTGCGATAGTATTTCGGCCCCAGACCGATGAAGCCCAATGCAACATCATCGGTCGTATCTTCCGGTGTAAGCAAGTCTGCTGCGAGTTGCAAACGGACAAATTCATCGTACGGGAGATCCTGATTGAACGCATCGATGACCCAGTCTCGATACCTGTAGGCATTCGGAAAGAATAATGTCTTGTTGTTCCCGACAATATGCGCCTGGTCTTCGGCATAGCGTGCAACATCCAGCCACATCGCCGCCCAGCGTTCGCCAAAATGTTGAGACGCGAGCAATTCGTCAACAAGATTCTGGATCGCTTTCGCGCGATCTTCCTTTGTTGCTAAGTAGAACTCAGCCGCCTCTTCACGACTGGGGGGAAGACCGATCAGGTCGAAGTAAAGTCGTCGCACCAGAGTGCGATCATCGGCAGGTGGATTCGGTGCCAGTTTGTTCTTCTTCAGAGATCGGCTCACGAAACCATCGATTTGGTTTTCGAACTCACCGGAGATGTCATGTTTTTGAGGTTGCTGGAAGGACCAGAACTGTTTGGCTTTGGGCCAGTCGATTTCCGCACGCGTGCGCTGCACGATCGGTTTGTCGGTTTCTTCACGAGGATCGGCGGCTCCGGATTTGATCCATTTCTCAAAGTGGGCGATCACATCGTCCGAGAGTTTTGTTTTCGGAGGCATCTCGAACGATTCATATCGCACTGCCTCCAGAATCAAACTTTCATCTGGCTTGCTGGGTACAACAGCGGCTCCGGAGTCGCCACCCCGGCGAATGCCGCCTCGGCTATCAAGAACGAGTCCTCCTTTTGCCTGACCATATTCTTTCGAATGGCACTCGTAGCAATGCTTCACCAGGACCGGTCGAATTTTGCTCTCGAAGAAATCGAGATTCTCATCTGCATGAGTCGATGACGAAATGAAAACGACCAAGGCAGGTAGCAGCACAATTTGTTTCGCACGTCGAAACATAGGAATCAGTAGTGTAGAGGCGGGAAGGATGCGACAGACAAACGCCGCGGAAGGTAACACATCAACGATACGCGATCCGAACGGTTCTGTCGATCCGTTTTGTTGAAATTATGATTGAAACAATGCAACACGCGTGCAGAAGAAAGTGTTGTGACGACAGTTCACTTTCGTCTCTTGGGTTTGAACGGACCTAGCCTTCTCCGTCGATCAGTTGTCGGTGGCGCCAGCAATTGATTCGCCTTCTCATCTCCAATAACGACTTCACGTTTGGCGTCCCACTTCAACGGTCGTTTCAGTTGATTGGAAACATACGCCAAATGGCCTGGGGTGATTGAACGGTGGGCGGTTTCGGCAGGGGCGAGGCACTCTTTTCGTGAGTACACACAATCAACAAAGTTGGCGACGTGGCTGTCAACTTTCTGAACTCGCTTATCGCCAGGGGTGAAGGTAAGGTTGGTCCAACGGGAATCGGAGGCGGTCAGTTTACCGCGACGAACATGCAGCCAACCGTTCTCGCCGATCCATTTTGTTCCTTGCGCGTTTCGGCTGGAGATTGTTGAAGAAACTCCTTGCTCGTACTCGCAGCGAATCGTGTACTGCTGCGGGGTGTTGTAAACGTCTGTCTCCGGGAACGTCCAATCGACCGCTTCAACGACGGTCGGACCGCTCTTGTCGAGATCGAGAGACCAATGGGCGATGTCATTGTGATGCCCGATCCAGTCCATCAACACTCCACCGCCATAGGCGCGATGCCCTCGCCACCAGCGGTGGTGCCGTGCCTGCATGTATGGCAACATTTTCGCTGGGCCACACCACTGTTCATAATCGAGACCAATCGGCGGAGTGAGAATCTCTGTGCTGCCTTGTGGTTTGTCATACCCAGGTGGAATACCGACTTCGACTGTTTGAATTTTTCCCAACACACCATTGCGAACAAGGTTCACTGCATGCTGAAACAACGGGTCAGACCGTTGTTGTGAGCCGGTTTGAAAAACAGCTTTACGCCTTGCTACTTCGTGGTAAACAGCCTGTCCTTCCGCAAAGGTGTGTGTTACTGGTTTCTCACAGTAAACATCCTTGCCTTTCTTGAGTGCTGTGAGTGTACAGAGTGCGTGCCAGTGATCCGGTGTCGCGACGACGACGACATCAATATCATCTCGCTGACAGATGTATTCATAATCGGAAGTGATCATCAATCCAGAATACCTGCCGGACTTGTACTGCTCGCCATATTTCTTTTCAATTTTCGCCCGTGCTGGAATTCTCCCGTAAATTGGCCCTTTCCCCCATTCGCGGTCACGGTAGTGTAAATCGTGGACATCGCAAATCGCGGTCACCTGCACGCGTGGTTCCGTCAGGAATTCATCCAACAAATTGAAGCCCCGCGAACCAAGCCCCACGATACCAACATTAAGCCGAGCAGTCGGTGAAGTCGATTTCTGTGCCAACAGTCGGCTCCCCAAAATCGTCGGCGCAGCCATTGCGACGGTACTCGCTTTAAGGAACGAACGCCGAGACGTTCGCGGACTGTGATGATCAAGAGAATTCATCAGGCTGTTTTCCATTCGAAGTAAACTGTGTGAGTGGCAAGTTTCAGCAATTGTCAATGCCCACAGACAATGTTGCAACCTCACGACCCCAATATCACACGCTGTCGGTGACGCGCTGAGAATAAATTTCAAGGAGGCTCTTATTCGCGTCAATTGGCGTTCATTCGCGGTTCAAAACTAATAGGAGGAAGCTCCTTCGGCTCTGAGAAAAACTGACTGAATTGCATCTCACAGGTGTTCAGTGCAGAATGACCGTTGGAAGCT
>JAJDEL010000027.1 GCA_029259835.1 Planctomicrobium sp.
GAAGGCCCAACTGCTGGGAGAGCTACGCGATCACTTCCCGATTGAGCCGACAAGCGATGTGTCTCTCGATGATTTTCAGACACTCCGGCATATCGGCGAATTTATTCGGGCATCTGGCGTTGATAGCATCCCGGATGATCTCAAAGAATCTGAATCGACAGAGAGTGACCGCAGTGCGTCGCACTCAATTGCTCACACCGAATTACCAGTTCAGTCTTCATCTGATCAGATGAAGAACGAAGCTTACGATGCGTTAAATGTTCGCTGGTTCTCAGGGAGTCCCTCTGAAATCGGACAACAACATGGTGAGTCTGAGCGGGAAGCGATTCTGGCGACAATCAAGAAATTTGCTGACATTGTCGGCGAAGAACGAATTGAAGATGGTGAACTTGCCAGTGCCTTAAAACAGCGGGACCTCTATTTTGGGAAGGAAGGCATCGAAGAACTCCGTGGAATTTCAGAAGCCATTGGTGTTCCTTTCGAATTCACTTTGGCGTTTAACATCGGACTCGTGGTCCCGGTCATGCAGCTTCTTCCAGGCTGCACTCAATTCGCCATCCCCGCTGCCAAAAATGGATCTGAAGGACTGGTGCATGCGGTGAATGAAGACTGGAATCTTGGACGTGTTCTGACAGGTGCGTTCCATCGAATCGCTCAGGTGAGAAATCCAGAGAAGGGGTACCGTTGCCTGACCTTTGGAGCGAGTGGTCAACTCGGTGGAATGAACGGAATTAATGAGCATGGTTTGGCAGCCACGAGCACCTTATTGCTGGATCGAATGCCAATCGATAACAAGCGTCCAGGTCTGATTCACTTTGCTGTAGTCATCCGCATACTTCAAGAGGCAAAGACGATTGATGAAGCAATCGACATTCTCAAATCGATCGACCGGCATTCAGCGTGGAGTATGTGCCTGTCGGAATACAAATCAGATCGCATCTGTTATCTGGAATATGATGCCGAAAACATTGAAGTGCGCTGGCTCGATGATCTGCACGGTTCCACAAACCATTGCAAACTCCAGCAGAGTGTCCGAGAAATAGAAGATCAGTCGCTACATCGCCATGAACGCATGGAGATGTTGTTGAAGGAACATTCTTCCAAAATCGATGGAGTGCGACTCCCAGTCTCTCATGGAAAGACAATTCTTCGTGATCAATACGATGGCCGTCACGGGCGCCGCACGACCCATCCAACAAAATGGACGATTCGGCAGCCAGATACACAGGCGAGTATTGTCATGAGACCGGCCAAGCGTGAGCTCTGGGTGACGGCAGATATCTCACGACCAAAAGATGCTGATCGTTTCTACCATCTCAATTTAGACGATCTGTTCAGCCGAGCTTCTCTAGATGGGAGTACCTCTAATGGGCAACCAGCATCGAAAGATCGCAGACTGGGAATTCGTCCTCATGCTGACAGAGTGATGAATCGGTTCGTGTTGAAAATGGTCGATGCCCCTTTGCCGAAATCCATTGAGCGAAAGAACATCTCAGGACGGACTCTGATTGTCGGGAGAAATGAGACAGCGCAGGCATTAAAAGATCAACTCTCAAAGTCTGGAGTTGAGGTCATCATGCTTGAATCGCAGGAGCCTGCTGAGGCTGTTGCAGAGTTGGATACGCTGTGGCAGAGCGGCCCGATTCCCAATTTGTTCCTATTGACTGGTCGCGATCCGGAAGCTGCGATTGGGAACGAGAGGTCTGCATGGGCTGATCGTTCACAACGTGGCATTCTGCTGCCATATCTCCTCTGCCAGCATTGGACACAGTTGATGGACCAAGGCAACATTACGTCCAAAGGCACGCTCGTCGCGGCGTTAGGTGTTGGGGGCAGCTTTGGGCTCACAAATCACGACGGCGCCGTCGAAGGTGGAGGTCTTGCAGGTTTATTGAAAGCGATACAACATGAATTCGAACAACTTCGAATCAAAATTATCGATTTGCCTCTCGCAGACCCAGCCAACCTTGTCGCACGTAACATTCTCGATGAATTGTCCGCGCCGGCAAGTGACCTGGAAGTTGGCTATCAGCGTGGGTTTCGACGTGCATTAAAAATGTTCCCGGCCCCAAGTGTTGCGACGGCGAATTCGACAACATCTGGGTCCACAATCACAAAGGGAGGTGTTTGGATTGTGACTGGTGGTGGTCGAGGAGTTACGTCATATACCGCCCGTCAGCTGGCGAAAACCTATGGATTGAAACTGCACCTCTTGGGAAGCAGTCCTCTTCCGGAGATTCCGGAAGAGTGGAAGCAGTTTTCAGCCAACGATCGCCGCAAACTTCGGGCGCTCGTCACCAAAAAAGCGCGGTCAGAAGGCAACGATCCCAACACAGCCTGGCGGAATGTAGAACGGACTATTGAACTCGATGAAAATCTGAAAACGTTTGCCGAGAAAGGTATCCAGGCGACATATCACCGCTGCGATGTTCGTTCTCATGAAGAGTTAGCGGCTGTACTCGCTCTAATTCGCGAGACTGATGGTCCTATTCGTGGCATTCTTCATGGCGCTGGAATTGAATCTGCCTGCCGATTTGACAAGAAGGAACTATCCCTGATCGAAGCGACGATACGCTCAAAAGTCGATGGGGCGATCAATTTGATTGATTTAACACACGAAGATCCGCTGGAACAATTCGTCGGGTTTGGATCGATTAGTGGACGACTTGGCGCACCTGGACAGACCGATTACTCACTCGCTTCAGATTTGTTATCCAAAGTTCTCTCGTATTTTCGATCCGAGCGACCTGACTGTCGGACGGTCACCATGGAATGGCCACCGTGGGATGAAATCGGCATGGCAATCCGCCCAGAAAGTCGATTGGCACTGGAAATGGCATGCCTGGAATTTATGCCTGCCGACGAGGGAGTGGCTCACTTACTCGACGAATTGGAGAACGGTTCTCCGGAACCTGAAGTCGTGATACTCGATTGGCCGACCGAGCGTCACACGATCAGGTCATCCATTCCAGTTTCTGAAGCGGAGCAATATTGGCTGCGATCAAAACATCTCTCTCAATCACCATTGATAGATGGAATCTTTGATTTGAACGCAGATGAATCAGTAACTGCTGAAGTACAATTCCATCCTGAGTCAGATCCATTTCTTGCCCAACATCGACTACATCGCGTCCCGATTTTACCAGCCGTTGTTGCCTTGGAGGCGCTCGCCGAAGCTGCGTTTACATTTGATGGAGAGAGACAACCGGTGACGTTTAGCAACTTCGAGATCCATCGAGCCTGGCGATTCAACGCTGGAGTAGCGGAATTCGGACGTGTCAAAGTTCGTAAACATCAAGAGAACGAATTGCGATGTGAACTGCAATCAGACTTCCGCAACCGTAGTGGAATGATCACCGATCCATCGCGTCAATATGTCACCGGTTCGGTTTTGTTTAATGCTTCCAAGGAAGTGAGCAAAATTGAATGGTCAGAACCACCTCAAAAGTGGCATGAAATGAAATATTCTTCTGAGAATGATCGGTCGGAACTGAATATGGTCTGGCATGGTCATGTCTTCCAGGATCTCAAGAAAATTGCGACAACCAAAGAAAAATTGTGGGGCCAAATCATAGTTCCGTCTGCTGAAGCGATTGGGGGAAATTATAGAAGAGGACCATGGTTGGTCCCCTCCGCTCTACTTGATTCCTGTTTGCAGGCCTGTAGCACACTGACCTATGTGAATAGCAAAACGTATCATTTGCCAATTGGGTTTGAGTCATTGCATTTGTTAAAAGAGTTTACGCCTGGAATGAACTGCACTGTTCAGGTTCAACTCGTTGAAGAAAATGAGAGTCATACCTACTTTGATTTCACCGTATTCAATGAAAACAAAGAAGTGATGCTCATAGCGCACCGATATCGCGCAGCCATTATATCCAAAGCAGGTGAGGCATCCGGATGAGACTGACGCAACACCAAATCTCATCGATAACAAGCCTTGAATCAGAATGGTCAGTTGAGAGTACGGATTGGCTCTCGCAGAGTGAGCAGGAAAACTTTGACTCCCTGCGACATCAACGTCGACGTAGAGAGTGGCTGGCGGGGCGATGGCTGTGCAAACAGATGATTCAAGAAGAACGCGCGCTGACCTCCGGCCCCACCATTCCTTTGTCGGTAATTGAAATCGAATCAAGATTTGGACAGCGAAGAACAACAAAACCCCGCGTGGTTATTGAAGGTCAGATGCAGGCCATGGAGGTTTCAATGACTCATTCGCACGATTGGGTCTGTGTGGCAATGTCGGGAACACCTGGGTGTTCTGTTGGAGTTGATTTAGTACCGCAAACTGTCACAAACAAACACAGCCTTGATTTCTGGCTCACCGAAAATGAACGATCCTGGGTGAAGGAAAATTCAGAGCAGCTTCCAATAATCTGGTCGATTAAAGAGTCTGTCTACAAGGCGACAAATCGAGGCGAACACTTTCGTCCTCAGGAAATGGATGTCTCCCGTAATTCAAACGGGCGTTATACATGTCATTGCAAAGCTCTGACTTCATGCATTGATTACTCAATTATCGTCGACAAGCATTTCGACCACATTATTTCGATGACAACTATTCAAAATCATAGTTTAGCAGGCGTAGTATGATTGATCTGTCTGGAAAGATCGCATTGGTGACGGGGAGTTCGCGAGGAATTGGTCGCGCGTGCGCGATCCGAATGGCAGAGGCAGGAGCGGACGTCATTGTGAATTATGTTTCGTCTCGAACAGCCGCTGAAGATGTTGCTCGCGAAATCGCATCTCTGGGGCGAGAAACTGCAGTTGTGAAAGCTGACATTGGCGAACCAGACGACGTTGCAGAGATGATCGACTTTGTCCGCGAAAACTTCGGCAAGATCGACGTGCTTGTCAGCAATGCAGCAACCGGTGGGTTTCGACCATTAGTGACAACGATGCCCAAGCATTTCGAAGCGGCGATGCGAATCAACGTACAAGGATTGATTTCGCTTGTTCAGACCGCGCTGCCACTGCTCGAACGAACTGAAGAACGCTCTAAAGTGATCGCCCTGTCCAGCCACGGGTCTCACCGTGCCTTGCCAGCGTATGGATTGATTGGAAGCACCAAAGCAGCTCTCGAAAGCATGGTCCGCCATTTCGCTCTTGAATTAGGAGGTCGCGGAATCAACTTCAATACAGTCCAGGCGGGATTAGTGGAAACGGATTCTTTTTTGCAAATGCCCAATCGCGAAAAAATTCTGGAAGTCAAACGGGCGAGAAGCCTGACCGGCACACGCTACTTAGCAGCTGAGGATGTCGCTGACGCTGTGACGTTTCTTGCCAGCCCGATGAGTGATTTGGTTCAGGGGGCAACGATTGTCGTGGATGCTGGAGCCAACGTTTTCGCATAACGGTTACTACGTAGTGCCTTGTCAGGCTTCAAATGATGGATCGTCAACACGAAAACCGCACTCCATTGTCGTGCTCGTCAGACTGACTGACCCAGCACAGCACGATTGACACTGCAAATAAGCCATCACCATGACAGACATGACAGAAAATGAAAAACGAAGACGCCAGGCAATCGTGCATCCTCTGGCAGGGGCCGACTTTTTGAATTATTCACGTCGTTACTTCGCGAACCGTCCTTACAATCGACCACCGCGAATCTCTCGCGGCTTAACAACTTTTGCCGCTTGCGCACGTTCGCCTTTCTCGTTCTATGAATGGTTGCGATGGGAACTTCCGAACCGAAAACATAACGTTCCAGACAACCCGATTTTTATTGTTGGCCATTGGCGCAGTGGAACGACACACCTTCACAATTTGATCAGCCAGGATCCTCAGTTTGCCTGGTTATCGTTAGGTCAAACCGTGATGCCAGGGAACATGCTGGGGCCAGTCACAAAACTTGCTTACCGACTTTTACGTCGAAAACTTCCCAAAAAACGAAGTTTTGACAACGTGCGAATTGGCGTCGATGCTCCCCAGGAGGAAGAGATCGCTTTGGGGAATATGGGACCTCTCTCGTACTTCAATTGCTACTACTATCCCCAAAAATTCGAGGAGCATTTCCGCAGGTCCGTTCTTTTTGAAAACACATCAGAACGCGAGCAGGTAATTTTTTCGAATGCCTACATGAGGTTGGCTAGCAAACTGAACTTTTTCCATGGCGGTCAGCAGTTGCTCTTCAAGAATCCTGCATCAACAGCAAGGCTATTACTTTTGAAGGAACTCTTTCCAGGCGCGAAGTTCATTCACATTGTACGCAATCCGTATCAAGTCTTTTCGTCCAGCTTGAGACGGCTCAGTCCCATGCTGAATGCGTTCGCGTGGCAAACTTACGATCATTTGGATCAAGAGGCGATTGTCATCAACTGCTACCAACATCTGATGAAACAATATCTCAAACAGGCTCCACAAATACCAAAAGGTGACCTCGTCGAAACCAGCTACGAGGCAATCGTCGCTGCACCTCATGAAGAATTGAACCGCGTCTTCGAGGCACTTCAGCTATCAGATTACGAAGCATCAAGAGAGCACATTAGTCGGTATTTGGAATCCCTGGGAGAGTACCACGGCAACAAACATTCCCTCACTAATCAGCAAGTGAAGCGGATCGATACCGAGTGGGGATTTGCAATCGACCACTGGAATTACACCCGGTAGCGCGCTTACTCAAGATCCCCTGCACGTTCCTTCTGCGTAATCCGACGCGTCATCAAGAACAGACCGCATACGAGCAAACCGACGACTGCTGCTGGAAAGAAAATCGAAGCATCACTGGGACCAGCGATGAGCCAGAGAGCAATCGTCATCGCCACGAACGGTGCATTGCTAAGCGCCGCAGCGATGCTCATGTGAGGCCATTCAGATTTCATGATCCCAGACCATCTTGGAATCCAGCGAGGAACACTCTCCCGGTATTCATCGAAGCGATTGCTTAACTCGGATTCAAAAATCGATTCTTCGTACAACACAATCCGGTTGAATCGGATGGCGTGGAACACTGTAAAACAGATTGCAGCTTGCCAGCCGTAGAGAACACTCCAACCTCCGATGACCAGGAGAGTCCCCAGATAGAGCGGGTTGCGCACCATCGCAAATGGTCCAGATTCGACGAGTGTTTCACCTTGTGCTTGCAGCTTTAACATCCTCTGTGTGGACAACGCACTCGTGCCCCAGACTCGTAAGAGAACACCCAGCGAAGCGATGAGAGCAGCGGTGGTTTGCTGATAGAGATCTGTCTGCGGTGCGTACCAAGTTCCGGTTGTGAAACCTGTCGTCACGAAAAGAATAGCGGCCAACGGCAGACTGGAAAACATGATCACGATGCGCCAGCGAAACTCCCACGGCTTCGCCCTGCCTGTGATACTCATTGTTCAATAATCGGCTCAGGCGGTACTGGTGCCACTTCGGCTCTTCTCACACTGGATGCAAGAGACGCTGCTTCTGTGAGAAGAACGTCCACAGTATGAGGTGCCATCGGCAGGCTTAAGTGACTAAAGACATCGATAGAATGAGTGTCTGGGCATGTGAATCCTTTGGGAGGATTCGTATGCGACCGATAGATGAGAACTGTCTTTCCGACATTATTTGGCTGTGACTCACCGCCAGCCCAGCGTAGAGACCAACTGTCCAAATAGACCATTGTGTCGACACACGTTCCAGTCTCTGCAAGATGTTGGATTGCTTTGAGAGAAATCATGCTGCCGTAACTCCAACCGACAAGCATCACTCGCGCTTCAGGGTCACAACGAATTTGCCTCACAAACTCGGCCAATTTCTTTCCATCAATCCCTTCGACATATGGATTGAAGTAGTAAGTGTGACGAATCCCGCATTCCTGGAAATAGTCTGTGAGTTCCGGTAACTCGCCCCACTGTCCAACATCGGCTGGCGAATCCACGAAAACGACATACACATGTTCTCGAGATTCTTGCGGTTGGCAAGCAACACATGAAGCCTTGGAAGAAGGTGCGAGGTGTGCACATCCAGAGAAACATGGGATCAAGAACAACATTGAGGTGAGGAATTTGATGTTCCTCACGACCATGGTATTCGACCGAAATATCAGACCACTCTCCATGACTCCTGCTCCTCGACTCCATTAGTACACCTTGTTTGTCGACTCCTCAAAGAACCTGCATCCATGAAATTCAGATCAACCCAGAAAAGACTGGCTGGCGCAATTGATACGACACAACCAAGCCGCATGATCGCCAGGCGACTAGCTGAAAACAGCGCCCAGGCAGGAGAATCAGATCCACTGCGACAACGCTGGCCGCCCAACTTTCGCAATAGCTTTGAGTAAACCCTCAGTCGACCGGCAGCGTCCCAACGGGTTTGGTCGGATGGGTTGTAAAGCAAGATGGCACACGAGTCTCAATAGAGCCAGAGCACCCGGGCAGCGAATAAGACTTAGACCGTTTCTACTTGAAAGCAACTTGCAAATTTTTGGAGCGACAAGTTTCATTCGATTCCTCATCGCTCGCAAACATAGTGTTAACGAACGCGAAACAATCCGTCTCGAACGAAGAACGTTGCCTGCGATTTAAATTTTTGATTGTCTACACGCCTATCCAACCAAACTTCTCCGTTGTCTCGAACCCGAATATATCGATCAGGATGTGTCACAGAGCGAAATGATACTCCGGTTTTAGAATTTGAAAGCCCTGGAACTCTCGACCACGTTGCGTGCTTCTTCCAGGCGGTGTTTTCCTGGTAAGCTCCTAATTTGACACGATATCCATAATGGTCAATATATCGATTCGGCCAGTTGATAGGTCGAATTGAAACAAATGCAGTGCTAGATAAGCCCGGAACCTCTTCCCATGTTGCATGGAATTTCTTCGTATCCGTGCCTTGGTATTTGGAGAATAGTTGAAAACCTGTATGTCCAAGTGATGAGTTCTCAGAGGCCACTTTATAGGAGACGGTTTTTTCAGGTATACGTTGGTCGGTCAATTCTTGAGCAAGTTGTTCGGCGAGATCGAAGTCCATAGCCGCGTTGGCTGCTTTGATTTCCTTAAGATACTCCTCACGTAGCGAATCACCCGCGGACCTTAATGTCTTGAAATAATGCAATATGAATGGTTTCATACCCGAAACGAGATATAAGGCATCTTCGTTTTCAAAGCCTTCCACAAACCGTCTGAGTTGAGTTGATCTTTCAACATCTCCGCTTTCGATCGCTTTCGCGATGACGCCCTGATATCCTGCTCTCAATGCAATTCGAGCGTTCTTGACTGCCTCATCGCGTTCTGCGATTGCAATTTCAATATCGGCACTCATCGCAAATGAGTTACTCATCAGAAACACAAAAACCAAGATACTCAGTTGAATCATTTTCATGCTACTCTCCAAATTCGTGATTTGGTTGAAAACTCGACGCAGTCTCAACCTACCACATCTCTTTTGAAAGATGAAGTTCTCCACGGATTATGGGCGCGGGGTTTGGGTTAGGTACGGCTCCATTGATCACGGCAGTGTATCCTTCTAGGGGCAGTACCTGCGATTTATGGTACGTTAGTGGTGGGTACATATCTGGTAGTACGATCCATGAAGGGCGCTTGATCTTGATTTTCAAATGACGATCAGTCTTGATTTTTGCTCGGAAGAAATGATTCTTTCAATTTTTCCTGACCACCGACGATTGGCAGTGTTAGGGATGTTCCGTCAAGGTCGACTGTCAACTCGGTTCCAGGTGTCGGACGTAGAGTGAAATCGCGGTCGCTGGAGAAAACCATCAGGCCGATTTGCTGTCCTTTCGGGATGATCTGATCATCCGGTTGCATCTCGAATGAGATGTCGTAGAACTGACCAGCCTTGAGCGGTTCACTCTTCGTGAGAGAACCGTGGTTTTGAGGGTCGGCCCAGCCGCGTGTGATAATGTTGTCAGTGATCTTGGCTTTCTGAGCATTGTTCCATGGTAATGAAACAAGCCACACCGAAAGGTTCGCGGCAGGCTTGTTGCTCGCGAGTCGGATGGAAATTTGTGGCGTGCCGGAGATGTGCATGGGCTTGGAGAGCTTCGGTGAAACGTAAATCAATCTGTGCTCGGTCCATTCCGCTTGAGCCAGCGATGATCCACTGAACGAAAAATTATCGACCAGTTTTTCAGTCCCCTGCTCAGGTGACTGCTCCAGGACAAGCGATCCCTGCTGCGGAGCACCGGCGCTGAGAAACAACTTCACTTCTTCTGCATCTGGATTTGGATAATCGTCGTACGATGTCGGCTTCTCTCGATCATCTTTTTCGCGCACGATCCATGCGCGGGCATCTTTCTCAATTTCATTATCAACTCCATGTAAGTAGTGCGTGAACCAGCGGTTCATCAGCTTCATCGGAGGGGGACCGCCGTGTCCTCCCTGATGAAAGAATGCTTGCGCCGGGATGCCGTTCTTCTTCAAAGCTTCATAGATGCGAACGCTATGCTCCGGCACGACATTCCAGTCATTGAACGCATGTGACATCAACACAGCTGCTTTGAGTGGTTTCATGTCATTCAGATAGTCACGCCCAGCCCAGAAGTCGTTGTAGTCGCCAGTGACACGGTCAAAATGCTTGAGCATTTCTTTGTCACGAACTTCGCAATCGCAGTGCTCACGCCGTTTTTCGTCGCCACTGTGGACGTAGTCATACAAGTAGTCGATGTCTTCACCTAAGTATCCAAACGGATGGCGAACAAGTCCGTTTGATCTGTAGTAGTGATAGTAAGACGTATTCGGAGCGATCGGAATGATCGCCTCCAATCCTTCGGCTCCTGTCGTTGCTGCCGCGAGTGCCAGCGTGCCGTTGAAGGATGTTCCAGTCATTCCGACCTTGCCAGTACACCAGTCTGCGACAACTTCCTGCGTGCCATCGACAGTCGTGAATCCTTTCGCCCGTCCGCATAACCAGTCGACGACTGCTTTCGGTGCAAGTGACTCGTTATCCCCTCCAATTGTCGGACAGCCTTCGGATAAGCCTGTCCCTGGCGAAGATGAGTGAACGACGACGTATCCTCGCGGAACCCACTCCTTTGCATGGGACTTGGAAATAATCGGCCGCATGCCTTTTCTCTCAACCGCTGAAAAATGCTTTCGTTTTACCGGCTCTGCTCCGAGTTCCTGCCGCGTTTCCCAAAAGTATTCTCTGCCTTTAGAGCCAGTTCCAGCGAAGTACGGGCTGGTCACGTAAACGACTGGCAGCTTCAACCCTTCGCTTTCCGTTTGCCGTGGACGAGTGACACTCACATGCATGCGATCAAGTTTGCCGCTGGCGTCTGAGTCAAACTCTGTTGCGACCCACAGATCTTCTCTGATCCAGTAGTCGGAATCTGAAAACGCCTTAACGACCTGCGCTTCCCCGTCTTTAAACACAGGCGCAGCAGGTTCCTCACTAAGCAGAATTACAGGCATGCCGAAGAGACAAACTGCAAGCACGATGTTCTTCAGAAAGTAAGAGTGACGCTCGAAAGGGGTACTGATGAAGGAGGCATAACCAGTGCAAAGTCTCATTCTGTTTCCTTGTTGCAAAGCAGAGCATACGTCGATCAACGACCATTCTGTTGCGGCGCCTTCCGTATTCACTCATAGAGTGTTCGATCGAGCCGTTTGACTATACACATTCACAACAAGAAACGAAAAGAGCCATCCGAAGATGGCTCTTGTTGTGTGAGTGAGTTGTTGAGTTAAGCTGCTGCAGCGAGATGACGTTGTCGCCAGCCGTAACACGCCATGCCAAGCAGAATGAGAGCCATCAACGCGAAGCTGGATGGTTCGGGAACGGCTGCGGCTGTGGTGTTGACGATATGGATACCGCCGAATGAGTGTCCTACCTGGCCCGAGATCGCACCCGACGTCGTCAACGTGATATCGCCACTGCGGTCCGCGAAGAGCGCACTGACTTGGGTCATCGGATCTTGTGTCTTCCAGTTTAAAGGGGTGGTCCAATTGAATGTTTCCGTCCCATCGGAGATGCTCTGGGCGGTACCAGCTGCAGATAGTCCGTAGGAACGCAAACCCAAAACGTAGATGTCGTAGGAGGCATACGGAATATTAGTGAGAGCAATGGAAATCAAGTTGCCATCCGCCGAAGCGCTCAGCTGGCCCTCGAAGAGGTCGTCCCAGTCGGTTCCCGTCGTGCCGAAGTCTTCCGCAAACGCACCGTTGTAGGAATAGGTGGCGGTCATCCCTGCGACCGTCGCCCCGTTGCTGTCCACGATTGTGCCCGCAGTGGGGCCGATGATGTCGGCCACCATGTTTCGGCCCGTTTGAAGATTGGGTCCCACACCGACGTTGTTCCAGTTCGCGCCGCCAACAACGCCGGGTTCGAGTGTCGAGCCAATCTGACCGGTGAAGGTCGGACTGTCATTGTCCGTGAAATTGAAGCCGATGGTCTCGGCGTGTGCGGTGGGAGCAACGGCTGTCAGGACCAACACCCCGACTGCGAACCAACCGAAGATGCGATGGGATTCCATTCTTTTTTGTCTCTTTGATTTGTTATCAGGTCAGGGCTGAAAACATTTTTACATTTACGCTGTGTTGCCCATATTACCAAGTCATTATCTATGTTCAAGTCATCCTGCATAAGCCACTTGAGTGGCCTGCCCGCTTTTTGAGCGGTAGGGTGCTGCAAACACAAGATGTTCGACCCTTCGCTTTCCATTTTGACACAGCGACAAAGTCATCATTGGCCTGCAACTCAATGTGACTCAAATCTGATACACCTGTTTTGCCAAACCAATTAACTCCAGTCGAGAATCACTTTGCCAGACTCGCCGGAGTTCATGACGGCGAATCCATCCTCGTAGTCATCGACTCCGAACCGGTGCGTGATGACAGGTGAGATGTCGAGACCACCTTGGAGCATGACGGTCATTTTGTACCAGGTTTCGTACATCTCGCGTCCGTAGATCCCTTTGATTGTAAGCATGTTGAAGATGACAGTGTTCCAGTCAATCGCAATCGGTTTCGGTGGAATTCCGAGCATCGCGATTTTTCCACCGTGACACATATTCGCGAGCATTTCCTGGAATGCGGTTTCGTTTCCGGACATTTCCAGACCGACATCGAAACCTTCGACCATGCCGAGTTCTTTTTGTACGTCGGCAATCTTTTCTCTGCGCACATCGACGACGCGTGTCGCCCCCATTTGTTTTGCCAGATTGAGCCGCCATGGATTCACATCTGTGATGACGACATACCTCGCCCCAGCATACTTTACGACGGCTGCTGCCATGCACCCGATGGGACCAGCACCGGTGATCAGAACATCCTCGCCGAGGACATCGAAAGAGAGAGCAGTGTGAACGGCATTGCCGAATGGATCAAAAATTGAAGCGACTTCCCGATCGATATTGTCGGCGTGATGCCAGACATTCGTCTGCGGGATTGAAATGAATTCTGCAAACGCGCCAGGACGATTGACGCCGATCCCGGAAGTTTCAGCGCATAAATGACGACGCCCTGCCAGACAGTTGCGGCAATGTCCACAAACGACGTGACCTTCACCACTGACGATTTCTCCAGAATAAAAATCTTTTACATTGGGGCCAACTTCAACAATTTCGCCCACGAATTCGTGTCCGACAACCATCGGGACAGGGATTGTCTTCTGTGCCCAACTGTCCCAGTTATAGATGTGCAGATCCGTTCCGCAGATGCCGGTCTTCTCGATGCGGATCAGAACCTCGTTCGGTCCGACAGTCGGTTCCGGAACGTCTTCCATCCACAAGCCGACTTCGGACTTCTGTTTGACAAGTGCTTTCATGGGAGTGTCGAGTGCTAAGGGTTGAGAGACGAGTGTCAGGTCGTCTTTGTATCGGAGCATGACGAAAGGCAGAAGTGCAACGGCAACGAAAACTGCGAAAATAGGCATGAGGTCCTCTCTCTGCGCACCCACGCAGCAATTGTGCGTCTGAGTTTCACTTCAACGCTAAACAATTAACCTTCAACGAACTGCCATGGACCTTTCTGTTATTACAGCGACTCACCAGCGACCGGAGTTTCTCGCGCATTGTCTTGAGCAGTTTCGCAGGCAATCACTGGGCGGATTGCTCGTCGAGCACATTGTTGTTTCCGATGGACTGGATGAACATGCGAAATTTCTTGCTCATCAAGCTGGGGCGAGATACTTCGAGCTGCCGAAATCCGTCGGACAGTGGGGAGCCGGAGCTAAAGACCGTGGAAATATTGAAGCTTGCGGTCGCTATGTCTGCTTCTGGGATGATGATAATATCTACGAATCACATGCCTTGGTCGCACTGTTTGCAGCCGTTCAAAATGCCGAAATCGGCGTCGTTCGGACACAACATCGATTCCGAAAGCGTCCTGGTTTTATCACGATTCCACGCAAGTGGGACGGTCACTTCAAACTGGGTGATATCGACACGATGTGTGTTTGTGTCCAAACTGAACTGGCTCGCAAAGAAACATGGCAACTGGAGAATGCAACAATTTCAAACGACCACACCTGGCTGACGAATTTGATGAAACATGCCCCTCGATTGAATTACATGCCGATTACAATTGGAAAACATCTGTGATGATCGGGATACTCTGACGCCTTAAACGATATCTCTTCATTGCTGAAACAATAAAATTTCACCCACACCCAAGACAATGCCTCACTGGATTGAAATCGCAAAAACAACGGACGTCTCCGCTGGAACTGGAAAAGAGTTCACCGTAGAAAATCGCATTGTCGCACTGTTTTGTGTGGATGGTGAATTTCATGCGATCGATGGAATCTGCGCTCATGCAGGAGGTCCGGTAGGCGACGGGGCGGTCACTGGGTGCATCGTGACCTGTCCCTGGCATGGCTGGCAGTATGATGTGACGACCGGGGCAATGTGTTTGAACGATCAGATTCGACTAGAATCGTTTTCTGTCAAGGTCGAAGGTGAATCCGTGATGGTGGAACTTCCATGACTGAAGAAGGCAACGAAACTCTGTCACCACCGTCCAAATCCGGTTTGGATCGAATCCTTTTTCTGCTCTCAATTGGTCTTGGATTAGGCGCGGTTCGTACAGCGCCAGGGACCGTGGGAAGCCTCTGGGGGCCACTATTGATCTTCGGCTGCCAAAGCCTGAACCCGCATCCACTGTTTATGCTTTTGTGCGGAGTGGTCCTATTTGTAGCGGGGATACCAATCTGCAAAGCTGGTATCCGGCACTATCAATCAAAAGACCCTAAGCATGTTGTCTTTGACGAAATCGCGGCCTGCCCCTTCGTCTTTCTGTTTGTGCCACTGACATGGGGCACAGCCATCGCCGGATTCGGCCTCCTCCGGTTCTTTGACATCAGCAACCTGTGGCCGATCCATCGCTACTAGAAATTGCCTGGTGCCTGGGGAGTGATGTCCGACGATACCGTCGCTGGAATCCTTGCAGGGATTGTGTTGTGGGGTGCGTGTTCTCTTACCGGACCGTTTTAATTTCTTCACCGGCGCATCGTATGGGAGTTAGGACGGGCGGCACGACCCCATGTTAGCCTTCGCGTTGGATGTTTATAGTTCTGGTTTTTCTACTCGAAAGACCATCAGCGTCGCATAGGCATATCCCAAAGTTTGGAATCCCGCGCTGCTGATCAAAAGTGCTAGTCCTGTATTTCTATCGAGCAAAAAAACAAACGGTGACGTTATTGCCAGTAGAATACAAAGTAAATCCAAGGCAGGGTGATCCACGATTGTCCACCAAGTTGTTGGTATTTCAGAAATTCTATCTGGAGGGAGATCAAAACAGTCGTTCTGATCTGGTTCCCCAAATAATTCTAAGAAGAATTTGCGATTGATTATGCCTGTCATTGACACCAGCGTATCAAAGGACGGATGACCAGATCGAATATCCCGCCGATCATCGATAGAACCCTCTATTGAGGCGGCAGCACTCAATACCGTTATGATCACAATCAGCCAAAACCATATCAAATTCTCACTCCCTCATAGACTCTAGCTGATGAGAGTATTTGCCTGTGTTTGATCGCTACATTTAATCAGTGTGTCTTGAATTTTTTGTAGGGCAGGCGTTCAATCGCAAGGAGGATCCTGCCCTGCTGCAACTCACCTGGAGCGGAGATCATCACTAAAGCGAGCCCAACATACATGAGAAAGGTATTGCCTGGTGCGTGGGGAGTGATGTCCGACGATACCGTCGCTGGAATCCTTGCAGGGCTTGTGTTGTGGGCGCGTGTTCCCTTACCGGACCGTTTTAGTTTTCTCACCGGCGTACTTCACTGGAGTTGGAACAGCTCTTCCGTTCGGCATCACAGCATCGACAGGCGTCACGCGGACGTACCGCACAATGTCATCGGCGATCGTCGTCGACAGCATTGTTTCTCCAGAATCGGCTTGCTGTTGTCCTCGGATTCGCAGCCAACCAACACCGCCGTCGGGATCGAGCATGAGATAGTCGCCATTGCCGATTCCCAGTGGGAGACGCTTAATGTGCTGTTGGACAATCTTGTCCTCCAGAGTCAGCCCTTCCGTTTCTACAGAGATCGTCATCATCATCCCAACAGCGACTGGCTTGAGTTCTTCTAGAACTGGAAGCGAAGGTGCTTTTGTTGAAGGAACCGATGTCACAGGTTTTGTACTGACATGACTCTCTTTCCCTGTCTTCGGTTCAGCAACATTCGATTCGACTGCTGCCTCAACGTTTCCATCTTCCTGACTCAGAATCGTCGTTGCTTTCGGCGGTTCCTTGAGAGCGAGCCGGTCACGCGGTTGATCATTCGCCCATGCACCTGCAAAAAATGAGGTAAACAGGACCAACGCGATGATTCGCATTGCTGATTGAGATGTTTCCGCCATCGTACTTTGTCCAACTACTATTCTACTTGCAGAGAGAAATGACCATTTGTACTCCACCGAGTACAATAAACTCCGTCGCAACTCCGTTATGGTCCCGCAACTCTTGATGTGGTTATCGGCGGACATGCGTTGAGGTTTTGGGAAAACCAGGCAAGAAATGCCGATCAGCCAAGGGATCTGTCAAAGAGGGCAACTGAAGCAGTTTCTTCGGACAGTACGATTTGGTTCGAATGTGAGGCTTACGGTTTCCGGGAGAGTGCTTCACTTCACGCGTCATTCATTTTCCAGAGTGAAATTCACTATGATGGGTCACGACACATTCGCTACAACCCGTTAATACAAGGACTCTTACGAGGCTGCTCATTCAACTTTTGCTCATCTCTCCGTTGCTTTGGAAAAATTGTGGAGCTAGCGATGACCTGACCAGAAAACTTGAGTCGACCGGTACCGATGTGATCGTCCGCAGCGGCATGATTACCGATTTAAAAGCCGATTGTGATTCCTTTAGAGCAGATTGCTCTTTCCTGTGCCCGCGGAAAACGGTTTTCATCAGGTGAGTAGAATTCATTACTAGCTTGAGAACAAGCATCAGTTCAGGAAGGCATGCAGGAGCCTGCCCTACTAGTTCGTCTATCGCTATTTGTCATGTGCTGGGTAGAGTGTCTTGAGTTTGATTCTGGCGTCGGTGGTGGTGAGTCGCCAATTGGCTCCAAGTTTTTCT
>JAJDEL010000261.1 GCA_029259835.1 Planctomicrobium sp.
TTCTTGTTCAATTGGCGTTCATGTATTGCAGTAGCGGCTTGTGCAAATTCTCCGGGGAGAACTGGCGCGCTGGCAACAGTCTCTACTACGTCCTGAATGACCTCAGCCTCGCACGCATCTCAACCAGTCAGTTTGTGCCACCTTACTGGGTACTCAAGCTCTCAACCTGGTTCATCCTTGCGTGGGAAATCACATTTCCCCTGTTGGTACTTTTCCGTAGGACATATGTTCCTGCCCTGTTGATCGGAGTTTCTATGCACGTCGGAATTTTTCTCACGATGGAAATCGGAGCTTTTCCCCTCTATGTTCTGGCTGCATACGTTCCGCTGTTAATCGAAGCGTACGACAAACGAGAAACTCCGATGCTGGAGAAGCTGAAGCGATATCGTCTTCGCCCAAACTCGTCGGAGAGCGATCCCAACCGGGAAAGAGCTTTTCGTTCGCGACAACCGATCACGTTCTGAACCTTCGCTCGGTCGAAGAACTACGATTTCACCTTGTTTAGCTTCATGCCGATAGAGACCAGCGGGTTCTCTCGCGAAGTCATGATCTTGAATGTCACCGTCCGTTTGATGAACTCGCCATTCGGCCACGCGTTTTACTGACCTTCTCTAAGAGCCTGTTTGAACATTGAGCTTCGCCCCTCACCCTAACCCTCTCCCCCCAGGGTGAGGGGACAAAAGTTGCCACGATGCGGCAGTGATAGGAATTATCAAACACTCTCCAAGAGGGGATATAATTCTACTCGCTGGAGCGGAAGCGGTAGCCGACTCCTCGGACGGTTTCGATCACCCCAGATCGGTCACCCAATTTTTGTCTCAAGGACCGGACATGGACATCGATTGTTCTCTCGAATGAATTTGCGTCGTCTCCCCGGCAACGGTCAATCAATTCATTGCGCGAAAAAGCTCGGCTTGGCAAGCGTGCCAATGTCCAGAGTAGCTGAAATTCGGTGGGCGTAAGATGCAACTCTTTTCCATCAACTTCGGCGGAATGTTTCAAGCGGTCGATTTCGATACCGTTGATCGTTACAAAATCACCACTTTTTTCCGGTGCAGACGAGCGGCGAAGCAATGCCTTGACTCGGTGGATCAACGGCTTCAGCCTGAATGGTTTGCTGACGTAATCGTCGGCGCCCATGCTGAATCCGACAATTTCATCAGTCTCTTCACTTTTCGCTGTCAGCATTAAAATGCGAATGCCTTGTGTTTTTGGATTGCTGCGTAACCTTCTGCAAATATCCAAGCCATCAATGATTGGCAGCATGAGGTCCAGGATCACCATGTCTGGAAGTGTGGCTTGGGCACGCTGTAACCCTTCTTGACCATTCACGGCTGCAAAGACCTCAAACCCTTCTTTAGCTAGGTTGTAGGTGAGAACTTCGACCAGCGATGGTTCGTCTTCGATGATCAAGATTGTTTGTTTTGCCATTTCTCTGAACTTTTAGAGTTTCGACCGATGTCTAATGATATCCGCTTCTACAAGATACACGACGTCTTCTGCGATATTTGTTGCATGATCAGCGACACGTTCGAGATGCCTGGAGGCTGAAAACAGGTGCATTGACGATTCGACGAATTCGGGAGACTGCTTCATCGTCTGGACCAGTTCTTCAATGATTTCTTTATTCAACTCATCAACAATATCGTCTTTCGCACAGACGATTCGAGCCATCTCGCTGTCGAGAGCGACGTAAGCATCAATCACGCTGTGTAACATTTCCAGTGCGATGTGGGCCATTTCTTTCAGCTTATCGAGAACGGCGATTTCATTTCCTGGTTCCAACCCACACGCACGCTCAGCGATATGTACTCCTAAATCGGCGACACGTTCCAATTCTCTGGTGATTTTCATCACGGTGGCTATGCGCCTTAAGTCGATTGCGACCGGTTGGTGCAACGCGAGAATCTTGAGGCATTCTTCTTCAATTTGAACATCCCACCGGTCAATTTCGTCGTCTTGAAGAGCTAACTCTCGAGCGAATGCTTCGCTCGGCTTCGCCAGTCCATTTACCGCCTTGTGGATCATTTCTTCGACCATCGCGCACATCGAGAGTAAATTTCGATGTAATGATTCGAGGTCACGAGTGAGGTGAATGGACATGGTTGATTTGTATTTTGTTAGTGAGTTGAAATAACTACCCGAATCGACCGGTAATGTAGTCTTCTGTTTGTTTCTCGCGTGGCTTGGTGAACAGTTCTTTCGTCTTCCCCATTTCGATGAGGTGCCCCTCGAAAAAAAACGCTGTTAGATCACTAACACGAGAGGCTTGCTGCATATTATGCGTGACGATGACAATCGTGTAGTTTTGTTTCAATTCGAAAACCAGGTCTTCGATTTTAGCAGTTGAAGCTGGGTCAAGTGCCGAGGCAGGCTCGTCCATTAAAAGGACGTCAGGGTCGGTTGCGAGCGCTCTGGCAATGCAAAGCCTTTGTTGCTGGCCCCCGGAAAGTTCGAGTGCTGATTGATGCAACCGGTCTTTTGCCTCGTCCCATAATGCGGCACGTTTCAACGACCGTTCCACAATGTTGGACAATTCTGCTTTGTTGCGAAGGCCGGCGACCCTCGGACCGAATGCGACGTTCTCGTAAATCGATTTTGGAAACGGATTGGACTTCTGGAAGACCATGCCGACCCGCTTCCGAAGTGCGACCACGTCGACTTCACGTGCGAAAATATCAGATCCTTCCAGTAAGACTTGACCGGTGTGCCGAGTTTCCAGGATGAGGTCGTTCATCCGATTAAGTGTTCGCAAAAATGTACTTTTTCCGCATCCTGATGGGCCGATTAACGCCGTGACCGCTCGTTCCGGAACCGTCATCGAAACGTCGAACAAAGCCTGGTTTGCGCCGTAGAAAAAAGAGAGATCACGAGTCTCAATCTTGGCAACTGTCGGCTGGACAGAGCTACTGCTAACCTGGGCCTCTTGCTGTGGTCGATGTTGTACGGATTCTGGCATTTCTTTCAGTTCTGTCGACATGATGATTGACCATTAATTCGGGAGGAGGGGAGTGATGAGATTACCAGTGAATCCTTTTCTGGAATTTATGACGTAACAAAATAGCGATTGAGTTCATCACCAAGAGAACAACAAGCAGCACGATAATTCCGGCTGCGGCGACATGTTGGTATTCAGTTTTCGGGCGAGAGACCCAGTTGAAGACTTGAATCGGAAGGGCGGTAAACGTGTCAAAAGGTGCCGCGACAACTCCGCTTGGGTTTGTAAACAGGTCAACAGGACTGGCAATGTCGCCGGGCGTAAATGCCACGTAAGTCAACGCACCAATCATCACCAGAGGTGCCGTTTCACCGATTGCTCGCGAAATGGCAAGAATAACTCCGGTCAAAATTCCAGGCAGTGCAACAGGCAACACTTGCTCGCGAGTTGTTTGCCACTGCGTCGCACCAAGCGCATAGGAAGCTTGCCGGATCGTCGATGGAACGGCACGGAGTGCTTCTTGGGCGGCGACGATGACGACAGGTAGT
>JAJDEL010000262.1 GCA_029259835.1 Planctomicrobium sp.
TCCGAAATCGACTGTGATTGAAGTTTTCACTACTCTTCACGACAGTATCCGAACAAACGGTCTTTTTTACTATGTTTTTTCTTCAAAAACAGGTGACCGATTTTGGTCGTTGGTCAATTTAATTGCGAAAATTTCGATTGGTACACCCGAAGAAACAGATTAGAGAGTAAAGACGATTTTTCATGGGCAAGAGACCTCTCGACACATATCGATATCAACGCGATCCACGAGTTCAGGTTGTTCACACGAAATTGAAAGCGGTGTCTATGTTTATGTGCAAGACAGCGACGGCACGATTTACGTTCTCCCGGATGGTCCGCATTTGCATCCGCGAGTTCTGGGCGAATCGAAACCGGCTCTTTTCGCTGGGGACGTGACCATTGAAGAAGGTGTTGTTTTGGACATCACGAATCTTTCTGGAACCTTCCAGTTTGATGAACCGGAAGGATTGTTGTTTGTTGTCAAGTCCTTGGGTTCAATGGGCTTCGAACTGCATCAACAGGCAATTCGGTATTTTCCCATGGATGGCTCCCGCCCGCCCGTGTTATACTTGGAGTAAGTGAAAGGGAATGATCAAATGCGAATTTTAATACTTGAAGATGACTCTGGTCGTCGTGAGGTCATGTCCGATTGCCTCCAAGGTCGGTTTCCTCAATATGGCGTTGAATACTTCCGACGCGCTCCAGACATGATTGAACGGATGAAAGCGAACGGGCTGGAAGATGTCATTCTGATCTCGCTGGATCACGATCTCATCTTTCCTGAAGAAGATGAGGAACTGATCGATCCGGGAGATGGAGTGGATGTTGCGAGTTGGTTGTCCCAGCAGTCGCCGGTTTGTCCCGTCATTATACAGACGACGAACAATCTCGGAGGCGACCGGATGATGGAGAGGTTGAACGCTGCCGGATGGACAACATCTCGAGTTGTCCCCTATTCCGATACTCAATGGATCCACGAACGCTGGCGAGTTCTGGTTCGAAACGCGATTGTTCATGGACCCAAATTGAATAATGACGCCAAGTTGTCGCAACCATCGATGCCGGTGGAAACGGATCACTCAAACACAGCTTGAAACAAATTTGACGATGAAGGCAGTACGTGATGTGGGATTTTGGTGAGTTGGATCGGCGAGCGGTTTTGAAACTGGGGGCGCTCAGCCTGTTGGGGAAATCGGCGTTCGGTTCTCCTGATGCTGAGGTGACGAACAATCGCAGTTGCATCTTTCTGCATTTGCAAGGAGGGCCGAGTCATATTGATCTTTGGGATCCTAAGCCGGCGGCGGTTGCGGAAATCCGGGGGTCGTTCCAGACAATCGAGACTACCGTCCCTGACTTGCAGTTTGGTGATTTGCTGCCTGGCTCTGCGAAGGTGGCGGACAAGTTGTGTGTGATTCGCTCGATGACGCACAGATTCACGAATCACATCGCTGGTACTTACATCACCCTGACCGGTTCCAACAATCAACGAGATACAGACCGCGAAGCCCACGGCGACGACTTCCCCGGTCCGGGAGCGGTACTGAATGCACTCCAGCAGAAGCAAAGCAGTGTGCCCAGGAGTGTTTCTCTGCCGAACTGGCTGAGTATTCCTGGTCCTTCAAATCGAATGCCGGGTCAATATGCAGGGTTTCTGGGGAGTGTGTATGATCCGTTTCTTGTGGAAGGTGATCCTGCCGCGAAAGAGTACCGACCGTTGTCGTTAACGATTCCGAAAGGTCTGGATCCGCAGCGAATGGGAGAGAGATTGTCTCTCGCGAAGCAGTTGGAATTCAAAACGGAAATGCTCGAAGAGGACCTCGCCCGACGTTTCGACCATCTTCAGAAAAGTGCGTACGAACTTGTCGTCGATGGCAAAGTCCGTCACGCGCTCGATCTCAACCAAGAACCTGATTCGCTACGTAACCGGTACGGTCGAAATCGATTCGGTCAGTCGTTGTTGCTCGCAAGACGACTCGTCGAGGCAGGTGTGCAGTTTGTGGGCTTCAACGAATTCAATCAAAAATGGGACACGCACGGCGGACTCAATGGTCGCTACAAGCAGATCGTCCCTGAGATGGATCAAGCGTTTAGTGCTTTAGTTGAAGATCTCTCTGACCGAGGAATGCTCGACAACACGCTTGTCGTCAACACTGGCGAATTCGGTCGAACGCCAACGATAAACGGGAATGCTGGTCGAGATCACTGGCCGAACGTTTACAGCACAGTCCTCGCAGGCGGTGGCATTCGAGGTGGGAGTGTTTACGGAACCAGCGATTCGAAAGGTGGCGAAGTTCATTCCAACCCAATCAGCCCTGCGGACGTTCTCTCAACGCTTTGGCACCAACTTGGCATCGATCACAAGACTGAACTCCGCGACCGTCTGAATCGTCCGATGCTGCTCTCCGACGGCCGAGTCATTCGGGAAATTTTAGGGTGAGACAACCGCGCGCGGACGAAGTTCACAAATACACTTCATTTAGCCCCCGGTGCTTCACCCGTCGTTGAAACACAAGTTCGTAGGGGCAAAGCCCAGGATATTTGCCTAGCCCAGCCTGAAGGGCTGGGCTAGGCAAACGGATGGCCCTTTGGGCCGGAAAATTGGAAAAGCGACTTGTGTGTAACAGAGAGGGGCATTGATCAGGCGGGGGGATTCTGTGGCGCCAATTCTGTCGTTTCGTGCTGCTAGCACACTCAATGCGTGTTGCTCAACTGGGTGACTCACCCGGTGTTAAGTGGGCTTCAACATAATCATCATCGCGTTGGTGCGGCAAGTCGTTGAAAAATAGCGGGTTACGCATGTGCACGCGTTCGACCTAATGAACAGAGTCTCCTCCTAAGTTGTTTGATCTTGGCGATCCATTAAACTGGCATGGGCGAAATTTCATGAAGACGCAATAGAAACTACTTCCGCGAACTGAGTTTTGAATGAATCAGCAAAGTAATGACGCAGGGTTGCTTGAGGGACTTGGCAAGGAGGATGCCAGCGAAGTTGAAGCGCAAGCCATCCGTGGTCTGGCGACTGCATACACGCGGATGCGTGATGAAATCGGCAAAGTGATTATCGGGCAGGAAGATGTCGTCGACCAACTGTTGATCTCCCTGTTCAGTCGTGGGCACTGCCTTTTGGTTGGTGTGCCTGGATTGGCGAAGACATTGCTCGTCAGCACGGTTGCCCGCATTCTTCAGCTTTCGTTCAAGCGAATCCAGTTTACTCCTGACTTAATGCCATCGGATATCACCGGGACCGATGTGCTGCAAGACGATCCAGAGACTGGTCATCGTAATTTCGAGTTTATGCAGGGACCACTCTTCACACATATTCTTCTGGCTGACGAAATCAACCGAACGCCGCCAAAGACACAAGCCGCACTACTCGAAGCGATGCAGGAACGGCATGTGACTGTCGGTTCGAACACGTACCGACTGCCGAGTCCATTCTTTGTGCTGGCAACGCAGAACCCGATTGAGCAGGAAGGGACATATCCTCTCCCGGAAGCTCAACTCGACCGGTTCATGTTTAATGTGCTGATCGACTATCCCACGGCGGCAGAGGAGTTACGAATTTTGAAGCAGACGACCGGTAGCCACAATCCGGATCTCAAACCAGCTTTGACTGGTCCACAAATTTTGGCCTTACAGGAAGTCGTCCGCAAAGTGCCGGTTGCAGAGCATGTTTTCGTTTATGCCAGAGATCTCGTTCGGGCAACACGACCGGATGAAAAGAGTGCACCAGGTTTCATCAAGAAATACCTCACCTGGGGAGCGGGACCGCGGGCGGGACAGTTCCTCATTTTGGGAGCGAAAGCCCGCGCAATACTCGAAGGACGGTTCCACGTAACGACCGAAGATGTCAAGTCGGTTGCGCTGCCAGTTCTTCGCCACCGCATTCTCACCACGTTTCAGGCCGACAGCGACGGAATTTCTCAAGATGATGTGATCCGCAAGCTCTTAAGCCACGTTAAGGTTGAAGTGAAGGAAAAAGCCAGTCGGCTCAAGTCGTAGAAAAGCGATATTTCAGCGGTGAAATGCCAATTGGTCTCCGGATGTCGATCATCATAGGCAAACAGTATTGGTTCGTTAAAACAAAAAAAAGTTGATGAACGTTTTGCCAGCGACAACGGAGCGGTATTTACAATCTCCAACTCTAAGTTT
>JAJDEL010000263.1 GCA_029259835.1 Planctomicrobium sp.
CCCACCAACTCAGAGGAGCGTGAGATTTAGTCACGGCTTGGCACTCGCAATTGAATTCTCCCACCGAAAGATTTATGCTCAAACCCGCTTCGGGGCCGTAATTCTGTCTTTGAAGTGAAATACTCTTGAGGTTCACCGTGATGGACAGGATTTATTCTGCCTAACACTTAAGTTAGTTCGCCGAAGAAAAAATGGCATTCGAAGCACAGAATGAATTCGAGAAGTCGCTTATCAAAGCTGCGTCCGATCCAGCCCATCGCCCTCAATTCTACAAGGATCTCGTTCGCTCTGACCTTTTTATAGTGCAGGAAGGTCCACCTCCTGAGACATCGGGCAAACGAGTCTTGGAGGAAGGGATGTCACTTCAACTTCGCAATATCGAATGGGAAGGCAAGCCATACATCCCTGTCTTTTCGTCACTCGCGCAACTTCAAGGGGCAGTTCAAGAGGAGGTTGGATACTTAGCCCTAAACGCACTCGAATTCATGAAGATCACCCGAGGGGCTGAGCTTCTGCTCAACCCAGGGTCGGACTACGGAAAAGCTTTTACGAGGGACGAAATTGCCTCACTGCTTGACGGTTCGATGTGGCAACCGTCTGAGCAGTATACGGCGAAGAAGGATACCCAGGTCATGATTGGGCAACCTTCGAACTACCCCTCGGTTCTAGCAGATGCCCTAGTGCGTTACTTCAAGAAGACGAAAGCGGTCAAGCGGGCATATCTCGCGCATTTCTTCAACCCAGAGAATGACGAGAAGCCTCATACGTTGATTGCGGTCGAAGTGGCTGGCGATTGGAATTCCGTTATGGCCGGAGCAGGAATGGTAGCAAGGGACGTTGAAGTACCTGATCCTCCTGTGGATTTCCTTCAGGTCACGGGGCAAAGTGGATTGGAAGACTTTTTTAAGGGCGACATTAAGCCGTTTTACGAGCGAAAGTTTCTCGGGCTGTTTTGAACAAATCAATCGAACAAGCCGTCGATCCCCTAACGCCCGGTTAACATAGATTTTTTGTCACCTAATCCAACGTTGAGGGAGAGATATTAAATGGAACTTCGCGAATACTGTTCCGCCGATCTCGACTCAGTCGTGTTGCTCTGGGATTGCGTGTTCCCCAACTCAATGGGCCACAATGAGCCGCGTGGCACGATCGAACGGAAAGTTGCCACGGATGACGGATTGTTTTTTGTTGCCGCCGATGCTGGGACAATTATCGGCACAGTCCTCGCTGGCTACGACGGACATCGCGGTTGGCTGTATTCCGTTGCGGTTGCACCGGACTGGCGACGGCGCGGAATTGCTTCGCAACTCATTCGCCATGCCGAACAGGCGCTGTCGCGGCTTGGGTGCCCAAAACTGAACTTGCAGGTTCGATCTGACAATTCCGAGGTCGTCGCGTTTTACGAATCTCTCGGCTTTCACACTGAAGAGCGAATTAGCATGGGTAAGCTCACTCCGAAATGACTGCCGAGTACTGATTTATTCAGACCAGCGAAGCAGAATGGGTGCAGCCCGCTCAAAGGTGGGTTACGTACGCGAACTGAACTGTGATCCAACCTGCACCTGGTTTTCACCCTGACTGGCGAAACCCACCAACTTTGAAGCACGCGAACTCCACCCACCCTACTGTCTTAAATCTCATTCAAGGCTCGCAGGGTTGAGTAGCACTGGATGAAACTTACCGTGCATTGGCTCGCCAGTAGGGATTGCATTGGTGCCGTCGAGGATGACTTCATCTTGAGCGGAGCAGACGCCGTCGCTGAAGACGTTGATCACTGTCGCTCGACGGGGACCATCGGTTTGATTTTCATTGGAGCCGTGGACCATGAGCGGATGATGAAACGCACAGTCGCCAGCTTGAAGTTCAATCGCAACCGGGTGGTTGAATTTCTCGCGTTGCCCAGGCGAGAGGACTTCGCGAATGGCGTCCATGTCGCCGGCGAGTCCGGTGATTGGGAGCAAATCCCAACGATGGCTGCCAGGGATGTATTGCAGGCAGCCATTCTCTTTCGTGCTTTGATCCAGACCGATCCAGCAGGTCAGGTGCGACATTGGCTGCGTTGCGGTCCAGTAGGAATAATCTTGATGCCAGGCAACGACGCCCCCATGTTTTGCTGGTTTGCAAAACAACTGGTCGTGCCACATCCGCACGGTCGAACCAAGTAGCTGGCTCGCAGGCACAGTAAACGCCGGATGCCAGAGGAGGTCGTGAAACCCAGGGCAGATTCGCCACGCACCGAGTGCGTGAAAGAGAACAGAGTTCGGGTCTGTTGATTCGTTTGTGTGGTATTCGTACCACAACTCAGAGCCTTCGTGATCCGGTTGCACTAAGCCGGCGAGTTCCTCGCGCAGAGATTCAATTTGCTGATCGTCAAGAATTCGAACCCCAGCGACGTAGCCGTTTTCTTCATAGAACGCGACCTGCTCTTCGCTCAGGCTGTACTTCTCCCAGTCATCGGAGGAAGCAAGCTTCGGAAATAGATCGCTGACGGGGTGATGAACCTGAGCGAGATCCATAGTGACACCTTTTTAAGGTTGTTGATGCACGTGTGAAGTAAGACGTTTTTACGAAAATTGAACTCTTACTTTTGAATTTCAAACTCCACCAGAACGGGGCAGTGATCGGAGGCCATTGGCTCGTTGATGACTTCCGAAGAGATCATTTCCAAGGACTTCCCACGATAGAAAATATAGTCGATGCGGGATCTTGGTTTCTTGGATGGAGCCGATGGTGCTGCGGGATCATTGATCGCGTTTGTCCATTTCTGTTGCAGGATTTGGATTGGTTCGGCATCTGGAGTCGCGTTCATATCACCAGCAAGAATTGTTGGGATCGTTTCGTCATCAAAGAATTTGTTGATCGCCTTGGCTTCTGCGACGCGATCATCTGGGATGTTGTGCTGAAAGTGCGTGCTGATGAATCGCAGAGAATTTCCATCTTTCAGTCGCACAATCACTGCAACCGCAGCGCGCGGATAAGTCGTTTTCTCTGGCGTACTTTCTGTGTACGGCAACGGCTGGATATGGACATCTAGAATCGGTAACCGTGTGAGGACAGCATTGCCGAACAAGCCTCCTTCGTAGTGCTGCGTTGGACCAAATCGGACGGCCATGTTCGTAAACTCAGCAAGCTTGCGCGCTTGATGCACACGTCCAGAACGTTTCACGTGGACGTCGACTTCCTGTAGCGCGACTAAATCCGGTTTGGTTTTATTGATCACATCCGCGAGCCGCTGCACGTCGTAGACGCCATCGTTTCCTTGTCCGTAATGGATGTTGTAGCAGAGCACACGCAGAGTCTCGCGATCTTCACTCTGCGCGAGACTTGGAAACACGATTGTCATTAACAAGGCAAGGAGCAACAGTGGCTGTTTTCGGGGCTTCATTTTCATCGCTTGTTTTTCTCCGGTGTTATTCTTGTGGTGTGAGTGGAATCATCAGTCTTTGACATTTGCCACTTCAACCAGCTGTAGATCGTCGCTCCGATTTGTTTGTATCCGGCTGTGTTGGGATGTACACCATTGTTGACCGGATACCCATCGACAGGATCGAGGTTCAGTTGCGTCGGAATGAGACTGATCTGCGGGTCATCTTTGGCTGTGACTGCTTCGAGTTGCCGCTGAACTAAACGATGTTGAATCCGCTTCCAGCCCCAGCGCGAGTATCGATCTTTGTAGTTCGCAAAAAACGCCTCTTGCCGTGAATTCGGTGGAGTCGTCACGCAGACGCCGATCTTTGCATCAGGGGCAGCTTTTCTCAGGGCAGGTAAGAGCTTGTTTGCGTGTTCAAACATTGTGTCGATGCGAACATCAATTTTGGCAGTGTCATCAGGAGTGACATGAAAGCAATCGTTAATTCCGAGCAAGATGACGATATAGTCCGGTCGCTGCCCGTCGCAGCGTTCATCAAAATAACGGGGAAGATCCATTTGCGGCGTTCCATCGTCATTGAGAAATACAAAAGGACTACTCTGTTTTCGATACGTTCCATCCGGTTTCGGCTCGTAATGAGTGACGAACCGTGCCCAGGTCCAGCCACCATATCCTTCATGGACGACTCCTTGTGAAGCTGACTTTGTTTTATGAGTTCCGAGCATCGTCCATTCAGGATTTCCCGGCTGGGAAAGCAACCTCGCAATTTCATTAGGATATGCAGTCGCATGAGTCAGGCTATCTCCGATGATGAGCAGGCGCACTTTCTTCTTTGCTCCTGCTGCTTGAGGGACAACTTGAAGAATCGTCGACGCTTCTTCCAACAGCGCATCGTCAGTTCCATAGACCGCGACACTCAAGGTGTGTTTGCCAACATCGGTCTGCTTTGGAGTGTAGCGCCAGCGATTTGTTTCCATTTCGCCCAACTCACACGTCACCTTGAACCGATATTGATCGGAGGTTTGCGAGAGAATAATGTTGTCGAAGTAGATGTTTGTTTCGAGGTCCGGAACTGCATAAATCGCTGGTGGCAGCGTCAGTTGCAAATCCGGTTCGGCCCCGATGACGTCAACAGAATTGATGGTCAACAAAAACAGAAAAGAAAGTGGCGCGGAGAAACGCATTGGCATGCTGTCGTCCTGTTGAAAATGCGAAGACGGGTGATTCACCTCTTCTTCACAGCATAGCTGAGTCGTCATACGAGAGCGAATCTTAAGGAGCTGGCGGCGGAAATTGGGTTTTCATTTCAATATGAAACTCAAAATTCCCGGCGAATCTGTTCCTCTCGATAAATCATAAACCCTGCTTTTAGATACGTCGACAGGGCAATCGGGTGATCCAGTGTGCATGTATGCAGCCAGAATCGATTGATCTGCTCGCGCCATGCTTGATCAATCACCCATTGTAAGAACCATTTCCCCAGACCTTGGCCGATGAATTCTGGCATCAGTCCGAACTGGACCAGTTCGGTTTCGTTTTCCTGAGAACGATCAAACTCTGCGAACCCAGCCGGGGTTCCATCGATATGCAGGACATACACTTCGGTCTGTGGATGATGGACGATTTCTGCAAGGTCTGCATCAGAAAGGTTTCGACGACTCAGCCAGCGATAGTCCTCTCCGACGGAATTGTAGAGAAATCGATAGTACGGAATCGTCGGTTTTCTGGCATGAACAACAGTCAGCCCGTCTTGTGGTGCCGGGACTGCTCTCGTAGAAGGTTCGAGCATTTCCAGATAGTACACCGTGACATCAATAACTTCCACAATTGACCTCTTGGAGTTG
>JAJDEL010000264.1 GCA_029259835.1 Planctomicrobium sp.
ACTGACCGTTGCAGGTCGAACGATGTATCGATTCGCGGATAATTCTTCAGTGGGAGATGGCAACTTACAAGTCATTGAAACCGCATTCACACGCATTCCCAGCCACGAAATTGAATGTGCAACCGGCATTGAAAAGACCGTCACGTATCTCAACCTCTTCTACGCAAGCGAGAACTGGACAACCATCGCTGGGGGGAATTTCAGCCGACTCCGAAACGCGTTTTCAGTCAACCCACTGCTGAATCTGGCAGCCGGTGCCGCACCTGCACAAAGGCATGGCGCCGCGCTCGGCATCCAACTCTTCCGGCATCATCAGGACGAATCGTTCATCCCGGAGATTGCTTATGAGGAAGTGAGCGCTGACTCCACACTGGGAATTGGTCTCCGCTACCAACGCAAACTGACCGCCCGGCAATTTCTAGAATTACGCGGCATCAAAAACTGGTCCGACACTGCAGCGCTACGACGCGAAGGCGTGTTTGCTTCGACGGTTATTGTTTTTTGAGACCTCTGACTATTCTTCAGCAACATTGCTGCCGACTTTGAACGCCGTAAAAGCAGCGAGACCAAACCAAAGGAGATCGAATGGGCTGAAACTTTGCTGGAAAATCTGAGCCTTGAGCTGTCCTGCAAATTGATCGGCAAATTCTTTTTGGTCTGCCTTGATCTTCTCAATTTTTGCGGTCTGCTCTGTGGGTGACATGCCGTCCCAGCGTTCTTCAGCCTTCTCCCATATGCCGGGTGGAAAGTCATTTGCAAGATCGTCATCGTCGTACACGGCATCGTCTTCAGGCCAAGCGAGTCCTTCGGATCCGACCTCATTGGCGACTTCGTAGGCGATCATTGAAATCGACTCTTCTTGCGATATTGGTCCGGAATCAATATCGCCGACATCAGCAAACGCTGCATTCATTGATAGTGAAATGACCAGGTATTTCGCGACGAGAATTGAAAAGACCGCTGCCCCAACAGCAGCAACTCCGGGGCCGACTCCGTCAGTATCGCCAGCACCAACACGAACTCCAATCCCAGCGAGTAAGCCAATTCCCCAGGCAATGTATCCAACTTCGTACTCTGCAAAGTACCCGATCGCGACCCAAACTGCGGCTCCAATTCCAGCACCGACCAATCCAGCGACTAACCATTTAAAAAATGCCATTGCTCTTCCCGATTCAAAAAGGCGGAACGTCACGCCCGCTGCCAAAAGGATACCCAGTCTGTGAACACTACCGATTCTCCAGAAATTCTACCATCGCGCGGCAGAAATCGGGCAAATCGTCTGGCTTGCGGCTGCTGATGAAATGTCGGTCAACGACGACAGGCGTATCTTCCCAGACCGCGCCGGCATTCACGAGATCGTCTTTGATGCCTGGTGATCCGGTCACACGCACACCCTGATACACGTCCGCCGAAATCGGCATCCAACCTCCGTGGCAGATCGCGGCAATTAGTTTTTGCTGCGAGTGGAAACCGTGAATCAAGCTGAGAACTTTGGGATCGCGACGGAGTTTGTCTGGCATGAATCCTCCAGGACAAATCACGCCGTGGAAGTCATCGATCTCCATGTCGTCGATCCTCGCATCGGACTTGCAAGGGTATCCATTCTTGCCGGCGTAGGTCACACCTTCCTCTTGACCAGCTAGAGTCACGTGCGCCCCAGCTTCTTCGAGCCGCAGCTTTGGATACCACAGTTCGAGATCCTCATAGATGTCGCCGACAAAACAAAGTATTCGAGTTCCATCAAGTGGCAAACGGGTCATGTTTTTCCCTTATCTGATTCTATTGAAAACCAATGGGTGGCTGGGGCTCAGTTCAATTTGTGCAATGAGTGACAGGGTATCAATGCAAAGTGAACAGAAAAAATGAAACTAAATCGTGACTGCCCCAGATATCAGTTGACACCACGGTTGAATCTTCTGGGGCAAGTACTGACGCTTACTGTCTTACGTTTTTTTAAAACTCATCTCATTGCCCTCAAAGTATAATTGCGCCCCAGCCACACAGGTTCCTTCTCAATTGTACGGAGAAAGAATTTACAATCCTATTGCCAGGGAACTGTTCCATAGCGTTGAACTTCTTTTCGCAGCGCAGCGCTCAGTTCGTTGAAAATCCTTGGTGCTTTCTTGGAGAGGTCATTCTTTTCGAGTGGATCAGTTTTGAGATTGTAAAGCTCCAGTGGTTCGAACGGACTATTTTGAAGAAGCTTCCAGTCGCCGCGCCGGACCGCTTCAATGGTCTTGCCAGCGTAGCGATTGCCACCTTCACGGCGGCGAAAGAACCAATACTCGCGGAGTTCAGACTGTTCTTTCCCAAGACACGTTGGCAGGAAACTTTTGCTGTCAAGGTGCAGTTTCTCGCTCGGCACGACTCCAGCGGCTTCGCAGACTGTCGGGAAAATGTCCATCGTTAACCCGCGAAACGTACTGTCTGTGCCAGCTTTAATCTTCCCTGGCCAACGAACGCCGCATGGAATTTTAATGCCACCTTCGTACATGCTTTGCTTTCCATCACGGAGTGGACCATTGTTCGCAGCGACGCTCACCTGCCCACCATTATCTGACGTGAAAACGACAATCGTATTTTCTGCCTGCCCTGACTCATCCAGACACTTCAACACTTTGCCGATTCCATCGTCCATGTGTTCGATCAACGCAACGAGTTTCGCTCGTTTCTCAGAAATGCCTGCTTCGCGGTCTTTTACTTTTTGAACCCATTCTTCAGGCGGCTGAATTGGAGTGTGTGGTGCATTGTAAGCGAGATACAGGAAGAACGGCTGCTCGCGCTCTTTCTGAGCTTTCAGGTATTCGCAACTCCATTCCGTGAACAAATCGGTTGCGTGTCCTTCCGGGTCGACAGTTTCTGTTCCCCATCGCATGTAGTTGATGTCATGCCGACGATGGGTGTAGTAGTCGTCCATCATGTCGCCGAGATAGCCTTTGAAGAAATCGAAACCTCGATCAGTTGGTCGGTCTGGCTCTTCCAGTCCTAAATGC
>JAJDEL010000265.1 GCA_029259835.1 Planctomicrobium sp.
CCATCGGAAAACGCCCCGGCTCCACCCTCACCGAAGAGGTAATTGTTCTCTGGATCATGGTCGCCGTGTTGCCTGTCGAACGCGCGTAGTTGCGGAACGCGGTCCTTCACTGGTTGTCCGCGATCAATCAATATCGGTCGATATCCCCGCATCGCCAGATAATAGCCTGCCAGTAAACCTGCTGGACCGGTGCCAACAATCACCGGCTGCTCGTTGAGCGGTTCCGGTCCAAAATCGGGATTGTCGAACTCTTTGGGTTCGAAGAGATCAAGATCGCGGTTGGAGGCGATTTTCTTTTCTAGTTTCGGGTCATCTGGGAGGTCCACGACGACAGAATAGACGAAGACGATGTCTGTCTTCGAGCGGGCATCCATGCTTTTCCGCAAGATCCGCCAGCCGGAAATGTCGTTCCGCTTGATCATCAACATTTGCGAAATCGCCCCCTGTAAATCTGATTCAGGGGCGTCAACAGAGAGTCGGATATTGGTCAAGCGAATTTTCATCGGAACTTCTGGAGAGAGATCATGTAGCGAAGTGCAGAAACATAACGAATATCTACTGACAGCACACAGTGTTTCGTCCCGGTTTTGCAGAACGGTGGGGAATTCCTTCCGATCTGCCGGAAGAACGACCTGGATCATTGGATGAGCCAAGCCCGGCAACTACTCTACCCTCCAATCACGATTCCCCACATCACCATTGTATTATTTCATCCATGAAATTCGCGGCGATTGCTTCGGACGAAGCCATTCTCCCTGTTCTCCAAGCCGCTCAACTGTGTCAGCAGTGTGAGAAGCTTTCACTTTGGGCGGAGAGTGGTGATCTTTTAGCACGCATGCGGTCAATGGCACCACAGGCTGAGGTTGAACAGTCCTGGGAGGAAGCACTCAGCGGCGAAACCGTTGACGCTGTTCTGGTCGCCGGTGTCGACGAGTCGGTTCTCATTGCCGCTCGACAGTTCGCTCAGGCTGGATTTCGGCTGATCGTAGCTGTTTCTCCAAGCAGTGATGCTGTTCGTTTTTTTGACTACACCGCGATCTGGCAAGAGTCGACGGACAGGGTCGTCCCGATCTTTCTTTCTGATGTTGAACTCGTTGCGAGAAATCTTCAGGCGGCTTACAACGAAGACGTCCTTGGCAAACTCTGGAAGATCGAATTCGACAGAACAATTCCAATGGAAGAGAACGACTCCACGGTTGCCAGTGACGTTGCCCGGCGCTGGTTCCTACTCGACAGTGCCTGGTTGCGGATACTTGACCCTGATTCAACGCATGTCAACATGCTGGCGACCGGACCTCATCCCGATCAACCGGTCGAAGTGACGATTCGCCTCACTGGAGAAGATGCCATAGATTCACGATGGACACTGCGCTGCGGTAGCCACGAAAGTTGGACACTCAAACTGATTGGCGAGAACGGGCAGATTAGCGTTCGGTTTGAAGCAGGTCAGTTGAGCATCATGGACGCTCCGTACGAGATCGCGCTCTCCGACGCTTCTGACTTGGTCCTTCATAACACTCAGAATCAGTTGCAGAGAATTGTCAATGGAGAGACCGACCGCGACTGGACTGATGTCATCAAGCTGGGTGAATTTGGAGCAACAGCAGCGCGCTCACTGTTGAAACGGAGAACGCTGCCGGTTCACTTTGAAGAGGCATCAGAACGAAGTCAATTTAAATCACAGATGACCGCAGTGGGGTGCGGCGTCTTGCTGTGGACGATGTTTGGGATGATCGCACTGCTCACGATTGGAGCGATTTCCGACCCACGTGACCGGGAATACTTAATATCCTCTTCAGCAGATTTTGTCATCAGAACAGAAGAATTCGCAGACGGTGAATCGACTCTGACAGCAATCGGAACAGAACACGTCGACCAGATCGCTTCGCAATGGTCATCCTCATCACCAGTTGTCATTGTTGAAGCAGAAGTGAATTCCGTAAGCAGCCTCAATCAACAAAGACACGCGCTGGTCGTTAGCATTTTTAAAAACCTGAAAATTCGCGAGCCGGAGCAAAGAGTCGTATCGCGACCGATTCACGGTCAATGGTTCGAAACCGCCATGACTTTCGGCTGGATCGTTGTGTTCGCTCCTTTGGGCCTCGCGTTGCTGGCTCAAATACTGCTTGTTGTTTCACGACCTGCCGAATAAGACTCTACTTCTCTGATTTTTCCGAAACACAATACAACGCATCCCAGGTTCGGATGAAGAGTTCGCCGTCTGAAAGGGCGGGAGTTGCATTACAGTCTTCATTCAGTTTGTTGACGGAGACAACTTCGAACTTTTCGAAATTCGGTTTGAATACCGTCGTTGTTCCAACTTGTCCGGTCGCGTATAGCATTCCATTTGCGAAGACAACCGATCCCCAATGTGGGCCACCTTCAGAACGTTTGTGAACCCACGACGGAACTCCGGTTTTTACGTCGATACACTCAATTGATCCGGGTTCATCGGCGTTTGCCATGTAGAGGTAACCATCGAGAACAACGCCCGAACCGATTCGCTGCGGGTTCCGCTGCTCAACTCGCCAGAGACGGTGGCTTTCTGTTGTATTGCCGGTGCCACCAAGTTGAATACCGAAACCAGGTCCCTTAAACCCTCCCAGAATCACTGCGACACCCTCGCCGACCATTGGGCTGGTGTAGCAGAGATCGCTCTTTTCACGTTCTATTCCAGTGCAATAGGAAATGACTTCACCGGTTTTTGGCTGGTAACTCACAACGCGAGTCGGATACGGACAGAGAATTTGGTCCTTCCCTTCAACTTTAACAATTACCGGCGTTGCCCAACTGCCGATGTAGCGCCCTTTATCGCTGGCGCTACCGCCTGGTTCAATTTCAGACTGCCAGCGAGTTTCGCCGGATTTCTTATCAAGCGCGATGAGAAACGTTCGCTCTCCTGGACCACAGAGTTGGATCACGAGGTCTCTGTACAACAGCGGTGAAGAGCCACCACCCCAGATGTGGCGAAACTCACCAAGGTCGCGAGACCAGGCGAGATTTCCGTCAAGGTCGTAACAGTGCATTCCTGCCGAGCGGTGCCAAACGTAAACGTGTTCGCCATCCGATGCCGGCGTTGAAGGACAGTAAGGATTCGTTTTGTGAGTCTCTTCAACTTCGGCGTACTCGACCGTTTGTTTCCAAATCTCTGAGCCATCTTTTCGGTTGAAGCAGAATGTGGAGCGTTTTTTTCCATCGTCCTCTGCACAGAGAAGAAATATTTTCTCGCCAACGACGATGGGGCTTCCATTCCCTTTTTCAGGCAGTGGGATCCGCCATTTGATGTTCTCGTCAGGACTCCAACTTGTAGGAAATCCTGATTCCGAACTGATGCCGTTGCCATGAAGACCGCGAAACCCAGGCCAGTCAGCTGCCGACGCGATCACAGGCAGGAGAAGGCTGGTGATCAACAGCAACGTGCTCCGAGAAAAATTCATTCCATTAACTCCAGTTGAGCGGGAAGTATTCGAGATCAAATGTGTCGGCAACTGGTCGATTCGTAATGCGTCGATGATGGATATTGACAGCGTCGATCATCCCAGGTACATGTTGACAGGCAGTCATCAGACCGTGATTTGCGATTTCCAGTGCATACGGGAACGTGACGTTACATAGAGCATAGGTGCTCGTACGGCCGACCGCGCCCGGCATATTCGTTACACAGTAGTGAACGATTTCATCGACAACATACGTTGGTTTCGCATGC
>JAJDEL010000266.1 GCA_029259835.1 Planctomicrobium sp.
GATCTCCGCCCAACCGGTCGGATCAATCAGAAACGCGAACAAATCCTGCTCACCGCAGTAGAGACCTGTCCCGCCACCTTCCGCTTTCTGAGGAGCCTGAAAGTCTGAGGCATACTCAGCGACAACGTCGAGCAGGTCCGCATTCCAGAGTCTGGTGTAAGCGACGCCATGCATGGAACGAATCGTCTGTCCTGCTGTCAGCACTTGCATCGGCTTATTCGACGAGGGCAACGTTTCCTGTAGGACAAGACTCGCTGTTTCTGGTGAGAGTCGATTCAGCGTCTCTTTGTTGACGCTCGCCAATCTGCAAAACTGACTGAACGACCAATCATTCAGCTGAATATCGCTGTCTTGTCCGTCCAGATTCAGGCTCACGGAATTCCGGGCCAGATGCGGATCAAGCGTTTGCGGCATCTGCCAGATATCATTGGAGAATTGCTTCTCCTGCTGACAGTGTTCCTGTAATTTCTGAAATGACGAAAACGTCTCATCGGGAGTGCGGCGAAATAGTTCACTGTTCGCCTTCTTTAAAGTCACCATGCTTCTTCTCCAATTAAGATAAGAAAATGAAAGTGCCATATGCTGAGTGTCAAACAGACTCAGCGACTGCACGAGAAGAGGTGAGGTGGAAACCTCAGTATGTGACACAAGTGTCACGAAAAACCTGACGCACCACCGCCTCCTCGGATTCGAATCGAGTCGATTCCGAAAAGAGATGAAGAGGGGCGTTACCCGAGATTATTTGTAAGAAAGAACACTCACCTGCGTTTGCAGCAAGCTCGCTGAGCAAACTTGAACGACCGACGAATTCTCATCGTTCATGTCAGGAATGGATGTACTACTCTGGGGAATGAAAGTCACGCGATCAGGTGTTTCAATTTGAACGCACGTCGACGTTGAATTGTCACAAATTTGGCTTGATGAAGCACGAAACGAATCAGCGTTTAACTTGCACGTCGATACGTACTGGGAAGCAGACAGCCAATTTCATCAGCCAGGATTTGGAGCATTTGTAGGGAATTGCCAGCTTCGCCACGGTCAAGTTCTGCCAGAATTGCACCAACGTAAAATCGGTCGATAACGACCCAGAAACAGATTGCATTCATGCGTTCGGCTCGCCTGACGAGAAATGATCCACCATGTTCTGTTTCAGGAACCAGCGTTCGGAGCCCGTGCTGATCAGCGATGCCAAGATAAGAGTCTTTCATTCTTAAGCTGTACCACAGTTCTGATCGCCAATGCAAACAGTTTGCGACGTATTGCAACTCGCTTTCGTCGGCGCATCATCGTCGGGGTTCACTCCCAGCTGACTCCGATGAGGATGCAGAGACGGAAGCGATGCGTCAAACAACTCACTCAGAGAAGTCCGAGAAAGTTTTCATTTAAGATGACTGGCAGCTTGACGCAAACTCTGCAACACTGGTTGGTTACCGAGCAGCGGCAGGTCTGTTGCTATCTAAATCGACTGGTTACTACTTTAAGAAGCAAACTCTGCGGTAGAGGGGCAAGAGTTAATGGTGGATGATTGTCAATTATGCAATGCAGTTCGCGATGCAACTCGCCCAAATGGGCCATCGTTCCATGGAAATACTCCGCTTGCGGAATCTCCCAATTTTCTGGTTTTGCCCTGTATAGGTCCGCTGCTTTCCGGGCATGTGATTGTCGTCAGCCGCGATCATTACCCAAGCCTTGCATCGATGGGGTCTGACGCGATCTCTGAATACAACCAGTTAGTTCATGAGATCGTCCGGAAGCCTGACGGGTGGCTTGAAGCAGAGCACGGGGCTACGAATTCAGACTGTGCGGGGTCATGCGTCGTGCATACTCATATCCACCTAATACCAACAATGGCGAAATTTTCGGAAGTCTTGGATGGAGCATATCAACAGTTGTATCGAGGTAGTTCGCTGGAACTGCCATCGGAGACAGTTCCCTACGTTTTCCTGAGAGCATCATTGGACGAAGCCCGTGTTGTCCTCGGTGAGGGTTTACCTTCTCAGTTGATTCGTCAGGCCATCTGTGGCGCTACCGGGCGAGAAGACTGGGATTGGAGATCAGTTCCCCGGAGCCATTTGATCGACGAAACTCTCAAATTTTGGGGAGAAATGACTTGAGCGATCTTCTCGAACCAGACGCAATGCCCGAGCACTTAGCCACGATGTTCTCGACTCGGAAAAATGACTCTAGGGTGGTCGCTGGTGTCAATGACGACGACTGTGCCGTACTTCCTTGGGGCGACAAGTTGTTGATTGCTACCACCGATTTCGTGAACTCTGCTCCGATTTCGATGGAGTTCAAAGTCGGAGACCTCGAAACTGTTGGCCGTCTGGCGATTGCAGCAAACCTGGCTGATCTTTTAGGTTCAGGAGCGCAACCCGAATGCATCCTTCTATCGGTAATGATGTCCCGAGATTCCCTTAAATCCGACTACGAATTACTCATTAAAGGGGCTCGGGATGAAGCGGCCAAATGGAATGTCCCGATTGTGGGTGGAGATAGCAAACTCGGTAAGTCGTTGGCGGTTGGTGGAACTGCGATTGGTTCGGCACCAAACGTAGAATCCTTGTTCCTCAAATTTCAGGCGAAACCTAGTCACGATGTCTGGGTATCCGGTCAGATTGGCTCATGCTGTTCGGCTGTTCTTGGTTGGACTGAATTTTGTAATGACACATGCTGGAAGGATTGGGCTTCCACAGTTTTGACGCTACCATCGCTTCCGTTCTCTCAATCGCGTGGACTTTCATCGTTGCAACTTGGATGTGGAGGCACCGATCTCAGTGATGGGCTTGGAACCGACCTGATGCAACTTTGTCGTTCAAGCAATGTGGGAGTTGTCATTGAATCCGAGAATATACCGGTCGCGCCAGAAGTGCTTGCCATTGCTGAACATTTCGGACTTCCTCCACAGGCAATCGCGTTTGGTATAGGTGGTGATTTTCAGTTCATCGTCACGGCACCTCAAGAAGCACAACAAAAACTTGCAGACTTGGGCTTCCACAGAGTTGGGAGCACGACTGTTGATACTTCG
>JAJDEL010000267.1 GCA_029259835.1 Planctomicrobium sp.
TGAGCCTGACGCAACATGTCGGTCACGCGACGCCGGTTCACATCGGAAACAACCGGTGAACCGGCAGGCGCGGGGGCCTGTACGGTTTGTTGCGAATACTTTTCAAACGGGTTTTCAACCTGTTGAGAAGTCTCCTGGGCGTCAATCTGACTTCCGAGCCACGCGCTCGCAGTCAATAAACCGCCACAAATGATGAGTCCCATGAACTTGTACAATGCAGGTCCCTCCTTGGAGTTCAGACGAGTGTCGTACCGTCTCTTTCGTTGTCGCACCATGACTCTATTTGCCACTAAATATGAGGATTGGAAGCAGACCTTAAATCTCGAAAAGATCACTCATCACACGGATAAATCCGCGCAATCAATGAGTCGAGTCGAGACTCTTGGACGTTTTGAAATTGAATCGAGTTATTTGGAAAGGGGAAGTCGTGAAGTAATTTTGAGAGGTGAGTAGACGCTAATACCGCAGTTTGTTTTGAAGGGTCAAGGGGTGAGTTTGCGGTTTATTGGCTTCTGGCAGGAATTGCTGTTTTTTAGGTTTTTTATCGGCGAAGGTTGCCGATAACACGGTCGGGTGTGACTATTTTAATATCGTTTCGAAAGCTGGATTGTCGTCGTCAAACATGGTCTCGATGATGGCATCCGCCTTGAGTTCGGCGATGACTTGCTTTGCTTTTTCTTCTCGTTGGCCGGAGATGATTTCTGTTCGAATCTTTTCTTGAACTTGTGCAAACGGTGTGTAAGAGGCTGGTTTTCGACCAGTCACTTTCACGATTTGGAATGAGACGCTGTTGCTAATCGCTCCGCTGAGTTGACCAGACTGCAGCTTTGCGAGTGCTTCGCGAACTTCGGTATTGGCGATACTTGAAGGCTGTGTCCAATCCCAGTGTCCTCCTTGATCTTTGAGTGGGCCGTCCGAATATCTTTTCGCAACATCTGAAAAATCCGCACCTTGCTGAAGTTCAGTGATGGCTTGATTAAGAGTACGGATTGCAGCATCTCGAGATCCATGTTTCGAGATGGAAACCTGAATCTGTTGCCATTTGACCTGTTCTGGTTTCGCAAACTCCTCCTTGCGTCGGTTGTACTCCACAAGAAGATCTTGCCGTGTTAAAGGAGCTTGTTCACCGATTTTCCCACGAATGTATTCCGTCGCCAGTTGTCGATTTCCAAACATTTCTCGCATGGTCACGAGAGACATTCCCTGACTCTGTAGCAAGCCTTCCAACTCTGCCGAATTCGCAACTTTGAATTGTTCCTTCAAGCGTTCGACTTCCAATTCGAAAAACTCATCGAGTTGAGTATCGATCTGCTCGAATTGTTCCTGCTTCAGTTTTGACTTCACGGCGTCAACCATGAGTGTCTGCTCGATTTGTGCAGGCAGGTTCTTTTTTAAGAGCATTTCCTGCGCTTTTCGAATTTCATTCGGTGGAAGTTTTTTGCTTGCTGCTGCAAGTTTGGCTGCATATGGCTCGAGAACTTGACCTGCGAGAATTGGAGTTCCATTGACTCGTGCGACTACTTCCGTGAGAGGAATCGGTTGGTCGGCTGTGTAACTCGTCAGTTGGAGGTGACTCTCGGCTTTCGAATCATGTGCGACCTCTGCAATCGACTCGAAGCTCTGTCTTCGCGGCGGCGGCGGACCGACAACGGGGTCAGCGATATCGTAACGATGCTGTGAGCATCCCACGGAGAGAATTATCGCTAAACAGATTACGATTCGGGACATGGATCAAACTTGTCATTGGTGACACTCATTGTTTGGAGCTTGAGTAAACTCGAGACAGGGAGCGCATGTGTCCAATTTGTCAGCTTCCGAGAGACGTAATTCGACTGATTCTCAGCGAAATATCTTCACGGAAGCTGTCATTTCATACGGGAAAAACCCGAATGGAGGAGGAGGGGGATTGGCTTATATCCCGGTTTTCAGCACTAACGCAACACGGATTTGAGAAAGTCGACCAATTCTGGCCCCTCAAGGGTCTTTTCCGGTAAGAGAAGGTACGCATTCTGCCGGTCGACGATCCTCAGGGCCTTGCCGTGACGCCCAGCCAAAGTGTGAATCCGCTGGACATCGTGATACGTCAATACCGCAAAACGGTCCTCTTCCAGACGAATATTGTCGATACTCCAGTGATAAGCAACGATCTCAAGTTCTTTGAGAGAAAGGAATTGCACTGCATCAGGAGGCAGTGGTCCGAAGCGATCCCGGATTTCATTCGCGACTTCTTCGAGTTCTTTCATGTTCGCTACAGAAGAAAGTTTCCGATAGACATCGATTTTGTGGCGACCAGGGGGAATATAGGAACTGGGGAAGTATGCTGTGATCGGCAGATCGAGATTGACGTGTGGGCTTTCTTTATCCGGAAGGTCCTTCAGGCGTCGGACTGAGTTTTCAAGCAGTTGGCAATAAAGTTCATATCCGACAGTCGAGATATGACCACTCTGCTCTGTTCCCAAAATGTTCCCGGCACCTCGAATTTCAAGATCTCGCATAGAGATCTTAAAGCCTGCCCCCAGTTCGCTAAATTCTTCAATCGCTTTGAGCCGCCGGGCGGCGACGCTCGAAACAGTTTTCCCTTCACTGACGAGTAGGTAGCAGTACGCTCGATGTTTATCGCGTCCAACGCGCCCCCGGAGTTGGTGTAAATCTGCAAGCCCATAAATCTCTGCTTGATCGATGAACATTGTATTCGCAGTTGGAATGTCCAAACCACTTTCAATAATCGTTGTCGCGACCAGAATATCTGCCGACCCGTTCACGAATTTGACCATACTCGCTTCGAGTTCTTCAGGACTCATTTGCCCATGGGCAATAACAATATTTGCCTCGGGGACGATTTGTTGTAAGCGATCCGCAACCGACTTGATGTCGTACACGCGATTGTGGACGAAGTAAACCTGCCCACCACGATTAAATTCGCGCATGACAGCCGAGCGGATCATCTCTCCATCCCAGCGAGCGATACGTGTGGCAACTGGCAACCGCTCTTGCGGTGGTGTCGTGAGGTTGGAGATATCACGAATTCCGAGGAGTGACAGATGCAGAGTTCGAGGAATCGGTGTTGCACTGAGTGTTAAGATATCTACGTTGAGACGCAATTGCTTCAGCATTTCTTTCGAGGCAACACCGAACCGTTGTTCTTCATCAACAACCAATAGTCCCAGGTTTCGAAAACGAACATCTTGCTGCACCAGTCGATGTGTCCCGATTACAATATCAACGGCACCTGATTCAAGTTTTTCCAAAACCTTTCTTTGCTGAGCTTTCGTTTTGAAGCGGGAGAGAACATCGATGTTCACCGGAAACTCTGCCATCCGTTGTGTAAATGAACGATAGTGTTGCTGCGCGAGCACAGTTGTCGGAACCAGAACGGCGACTTGCCGACCGGCATCGACCACTTTGAAAGCCGCCCGCAACGCGACTTCCGTTTTTCCAAACACGACATCTCCACAG
>JAJDEL010000268.1 GCA_029259835.1 Planctomicrobium sp.
CGATAGGCATTGTCGCTCACATCGACGATTCGTGAAGAATCGAAATCAATGAAAGGAGCAACGCGGTTTCCACCTCGAGCAAATGGATTTTGAGGATTCGTTGAAAACCCAAGTGGAGCCCACTTCCCAGGCGGTCCTGGAGTTCCGACTCCGCCGTTCGCATTGATAATCGAATTCCCGGCACCATCTTCAGTCGCAGACATCCCTCCCAGGAAGAACAGCAGGCACTCCGCACCTTTCAGTACGAGATAATCGTCTGCATCTCCATCTCCGTTGAAGTCACGATTGATGTCGAATACGAAGTTCGGCCAAGCCTGACGAATAAAAGCGAGCGACTGCCTGCGCCGCAAGTCACGGTCCGGGAAACCATCGAGAGCACTTGTCGTGTCCGTTTGCCAGTGCGGTGCCGTTCCACTGGTCCCTTGCTCATAAAGGATAATTGAACTGGGCGGCTCGACACCGTACTTCAATTTGAATTGAGCGATTGCTCCTTCAAAATCATTAATTTCTGCGACCACAGTGGCATTTTGGGCGCCGGTGATCGCACTACCAATCGCAGGAAACAACAGCGCCATTAAAATCGCGATAATGATAATTACGATTATCAACTCAACGAGTGAGAAAGCAGTTCGAAACTGTCGAGGTAACTGTTGATTTCGACGATGTATTTTCGTTTGAACTTGCATGGATTGAACTCCATCTATTCCGGTGTTCCGGGTGTTGCGAAACGATACATTGCTGTGTTGCTTCGCAGTCTGTTATGTGTTGTGGTAATCCGCTTTACCCCGGTTTCTTCAACAATACTTAGGTAACGCATTCGCTATGCCAAAAGTGGGCCGGAAGCCAGGGATTAAGGGGCAAGGGTGGAAGTTTTCAAATTGCTGATGCCAATCTCTTATGAAAGATCGTTAAGGAGTTTTACGAGTGGCATAAAGAGCGCGATCACGATGAAGCCGACAATCAAACCGAGAACCACAACCATGATTGGTTCGAGCAGGTTGATCAATCCTTCGACGAGGACCGAAACTTCTTCGTCATACACGTCGGCAACTTTGTAGAGCATATTATCGAGTGCTCCAGTCTCCTCACCGACGTCGACCATGTTCACGACCATGTCGTCTGTGATCCGCGTTTCACGAAGCGGAACGGCCATCGATTCCCCTTCTCGAATCGACGAGTGAATATGATCAAACGCTTTCCGGAAAACTTCGTTTCCGGCTGTGTCTCTGGCGATGGAGAGCGCCTCTAAGATGGGAACTCCGGAGGCGATGAGCGTTCCTAAAGTTCGGCATGTTCGCGCAATCGTCGACTTCTGAATGATCTTCCCCAATATGGGGATCTTGAGCATCACCCTGTCCACAATGTACGCACCGGTCTTGTTCTTTTTGATCAGCTTGACCATCAGGAATAACGAGAATGGTATGACTGGAATGAGATACCAGTAACTCACGACCCAGTTACTTGTTTCGATCAGAACAACGGTAATCTGCGGAAGCTCAACCCCAAAGTCTTCAAAAATGTCTTTGAACTTCGGGATAATCCAGTACATGATGAAGCCGACGATACAGGTCGCGACTGTGATCACCGCACAAGGATAGATCATCGCTCCTTTTACTTTCCGCTTCAGCGATTGAGATCGTTCTTTGAATTCTGCGAGACGCTGCAAGATGACTTCGAGCGCACCACCAGCCTCTCCTGCTTTCACCATGTTGACGTACAAGTTGTCGAACGCTTTTGGCTGTTTCGCCATGGCTTCGGACAGGGTGTTTCCGGATTCTACGTCCTCGATCACTCCCATGAGAGAGTTCTTAAGCGCACCAGGTTTTTCCTGACCTTCAAGAATCCGCAGGCTCCGCAAGATCGGCAGTCCAGCATCCTGGAGTGTTGACAACTGGCGTGTAAACATCGTGAGTTTTTTCGCACTCACCCCGCCGATTGTGAAGGTTTGTTTGTTCTGGGGACGCCCCTGTTGTTGTTTCTCGTTGGACTTTTTCTTTTTCTTCTTCGTTCTTTCGGTGATCTTGGTGACATAGAATCCCTTCTCGCGAATAAGATCCTGCGCCTCCGATTCCGACGGGGCCTCGATGGTGTCTTTCACCTCGAGACCGGTATTGTCCATCGCTTCATATTGGAAGACTGGCATGTCGCTGATCCATTTTCAGGACAGAATAAATGATCGCCTCAAGTGGAGATCAAGGAGTTTCAAAAATGTCGACGAGTCAGGGACTCGCGATTTACGTTTTAGTAATTGATCTTGTGATGACTCTTAACGACTACAAATACCAGGCGAAGTACTGACTTATTGAATATCTTCCATGACAGTTTCGCGAACCACTTCATCGATTGTGGTGACTCCATCAAATATGAGTTTTAATCCCGCTTCGCGAAGCGTTGTCATTCCGTGGCTACGGGCGAGATTTCTCATTTCATCAACAGATGCGTTTGATGAAACCATATCCCGGATGTCATCGTTGACTTCCAGGAGTTCGTAAAGTCCGGTTCGGCCTTTGTACCCTGCATTATTGCAACGTGGACAACCTTTGCCGTAATAAAAACTGTATTTTCGAGCCTGCTCAATCGGCAGTTGCAATTCCATTAACAGGTCATCACTCGGTTCAAATTCTGTCCGGCATTCGACGCAAATTTTTCGAACAAGACGTTGACCAAGTACAGCCTCAACGGTTGCTGTAATCAGGAATGACGGAACCCCCATGTCTCGTAATCGAGTCACTGCCGATGGGGCATCGTTTGTGTGGAGCGTGGAAAAGACAAGGTGTCCAGTCAGCGCGCTTTGGATCGCAATTTCTGCGGTTTCGTAATCTCGAATTTCCCCAACGAGAATTTTATCTGGATCGTGACGCAGAATTGCGCGCAAAGCAGCCGCAAAGGTGACGTCGATATCTGCATTGATTGGAATCTGGATCAAGCCATCAATGTCGTACTCAATGGGGTCTTCAGTTGTGATCAGCTTGGTCTCAATATCATTGAGTTCGTTTAGGGCAGAGTACAACGTCGTTGTTTTTCCTGAGCCGGTTGGACCTGTCACGAGGACAATCCCGTTTGATCGGAAAATCATCTCGCGGAATCGGGAAAGTGTATTCGGGTCCATCCCGATTTTATTCAGATCGAGTTGCACGACCGTTCGGTCAAGAATTCTCATGACGACCGCTTCGCCGAACATTGTCGGTAAAACACTCACCCGAAGGTCCACGGGATTGCCGCCAACATTCAGTTCAATTCGACCATCCTGCGGCATCCGGCGTTCCGCGATATCAAGATTCGCCATGACCTTGATTCGACTGACAATCGCCGACGCCAAGTGGCGTGGTGGGGGAACCATTTCGTACAACACGCCGTCGGCACGCACGCGAATCTTGAATTCGTCTTCAAACGGTTCGAAATGAATGTCGCTTGCCTGATCCTTAATCGCAAGCAGCATGACCATGTTCAGTAGTTTGCGAATTGGATGCGAGCTGGTGACTTCATCTTCACCGCCAATATCGAACGCACCCGCCTGAACGTGGAGAGTTTTATTGCCAACCTCAAGATCCTCCAACTGATCCATGAGGTTTTCCATGTCGTCTTCTTGAGCCGCATAATGCCGCCCGATCGCTTCTTCCACATCAGCCAGAGAAGAGACCGCACCGCGCACATCGTACCCAAGAAAATTTCTGAGATCGTCAAGAGCCGCGAGGTTCTGCGGGTCCGCCATCGCGACCGTCAGCACGTTCTCCATAAGAGAGACTGGCATGATCTTGTAGACGCTCGCCATCGTCTCTGGGACGAGTTCCAGAACTTTTGGTGGAATCGTTGTTTCTGCAAGATTGATGACCGGCATTCCGAACTGTTCGGCCAATGCTTCGGTGATCTGCTCTTCGGTCACGTGCCCCATGCGTTTGGCAACTTGACCGATCACTTCTCCGGGAGACTGCTTTTGCTCTTCAAGCACGTCCCAGAGTTGGTCCTCGTTGAGGTATCCGAGGTCGACCAGAATCTGTCCAAGTTTCCGTTGCGCCATCTTGGGCTTCCCAGCTTTTATTTTGCCTCAGAACACGTTGACACTTAGCTCAGTGCAAAGTTGCGATGTGTCATGCACCGCGAGCCAAAAATGTCATTAGTTTCCAAGAGCAGAATACGTGTTACTTTCAGTCGAAATTTGACCATGAACAATCAAGTGAGTAAGGACTAATCGTCGTCGTCCCAATCATCGTCATCGTCATCCTCCCAGTCATCATCTTCGCCTTCTTCGTCATCCTCAGTTCCCTGCTTGGCATTACTGATTCGCTGGCGAATTTCCCCTGGGTGGTTCGAGCGAACAATGACGTCCTTTTCTTCGCACAATCCCTTTCTCCACAAATCGTAAAGGGCGTCGTCGAGGAGCTGCATCCCGTACTTACGCCCCGTTTGAATCGAGGAGTTGATGCGGAACGTTTTCGCTTCACGAATCAAGTTGGAAATCGCTGGTGTCACGACCAGCATTTCGTAAGCCGCGACAAGTCCCTTGGGGATCTTCGGAAGCAGAGCCTGACTGAGGATTCCGATAATTGCAGCGGCAAGTTGAGTTCGGATCTGTTCTTGCTGACTTGTTGGGAACACATCAATAATTCGGTCCACGGTTCCTTGAGCACCTGTCGTGTGCAACGTCCCAAACACAACGTGGCCCGTCTCCGCAGCGGTGATTGCGGCAGAAATTGTTTCCAGGTCACGCATTTCGCCCACGAGGATGACGTCCGGGTCCTGCCGCAACGCGCGACGCAGTGCTTCTGGAAAGCTTGGGACATCCACTCCAACTTCACGTTGATTGACGGTGCAACCTTTATGGTCGTGGTAATACTCAATCGGATCTTCAAGAGTGATAATATGGTGCGATTCATTGTCATTCAGGAAGTTGATCATACTCGCCAAAGATGTCGTCTTTCCGCTTCCCGTTGGTCCCGTGACGAGGAACAATCCGCGCGGGCGAGTGATTAATTCTGTGACAATTGGCGGCAGGCCAAGTTGCTCGAACGTGAGAAATTCGTTCGGAATCCGACGCAGCACCATCCCAATGTGACCACGCTGCTTAAAGACAGATACTCGAAAACGAGCCTTATCGCCGAAGGCAAATCCAAAGTCAGTCCCCCCAACTTCCTGGAGTTCCTGCTGATTGCGCTCCGGAGTGATACTCTTCATCAGAGAAACAGTATCTGTCGGTTCGAGTGTTTTTGTGTCGAGCCGTACCATTCGCCCAGAAACCCGAACAACGGGCGGTTGGTTCGTAGAAATGTGCAAGTCGCTCACGTTTTCGCGAACGACCGTTTCGAGCAGCTTATCAATTTGAATTGACACGAAAATGAGCCTTCAAAGATTGACGAAGACGCCCGCTCACAGAAATGCGCCGGACATCGAGATTATTGACAACGAATCTTCCCACGGCGAATCCTTGCCTGAACTCCCCTCCTTGATGAACATTTCCAACTTTGCTCAATACAGCGAAGAATCAACCTTCACTGACCTGAACATTTCTTCCTGGCCATTACTCCGCATAGAAGCCTGAGGTCTACGCTGTATTTGTCTCACTCTTTTTCAAATCGATCCAAGGAGCCAGTAATTGATTTCCATGTCGTCATTACCAGGTCAATATCTTCGTTCTTGATTCATTCCGACGACACTGCCTGAACTCCTTCCAAACTTCTGGCAATGAGTGGGTGAAGTGTCCTGTTAGTGTCCACCAGATCGTAGTTTGTACGCTTCACCCAAGGTCGTCACGCCCTCAACTGCTTTATCCACAGCATCTTCCACTAATGTTTTCATTCCAAACAGGCGTGCTTGGCGGCGGATATTCTGTGCTGGTTCACTACGAAAAGCCATGTCCCTGATTGTTGCGTTCATTAGCATCAATTCGAAGACAGCCTTTCTCCCGCGGAAACCTGTGTGCTGGCAACTTTTGCAACCTTTCCCTCGGCGGAAGTTTGCAATTTCCATCTGCTCTGAGGTGAGCTCAAAGAACTCCATTTCAGTCTGGTCAGGCGTGTACGCCTCTCCGCATTTCGAGCAAACAACACGCGCTAACCTCTGCGCCATCACAGCCATTAAACTGGACGCAACAAGGAACGGTTGTACACCCATGTCGATCAAGCGTGTGATGGATCCGGGCGCATCGTTCGTGTGAAGTGTACTGAATACCAAGTGTCCAGTCAAAGACGCTTGGATAGCCATCTCCCCAGTCTCTGTGTCGCGGATTTCACCGACGAGAATCACATTCGGTGCCTGGCGAAGCATCGCGCGAATGATTCGGGCGAAATCGAGACCGATACTGTGCTTCACTTCAACCTGGTTGATACCAGGCAGGTAGTACTCAACCGGGTCTTCGGCTGTAATGATTTTGCGGTCTGGGCGGTTCAGTTCACCTAAAGCACTGTACAGGGTCGTTGTCTTTCCACTTCCAGTTGGACCTGTCACCAGAAAGATACCATTTGGACGCCGGATGATATTCTGAAAGCGTCGGTAGTTCTCCTCGCTCAACCCCAGACTACGAATTCCAACCTTAATGTTGTCTCGATCCAGAATTCTCATCACGATCGCCTGACCATGATTCGTTGGAAGAACACTGATTCGAAGGTCGATTTCCTTACCACCCACGCGTGTCTTAATCCGTCCATCCTGTGGACGCCGCTTTTCAGCAATGTCCATACGTGCCATAACTTTGATACGCGAAGTGAGAGCACTCAAAAGGCGGCGGGGGGGGCTGTCACGTTCAACAAGTGTTCCGTCGATTCGATACCGAATGCGAATTCGATCCTCGAATGGCTCGACATGAATATCGCTTGCCCGCATGTTCGCAGCTTCAGTGATAATCAGGTTCACCAGGCGAATAATAGGCGAAGACTCTTCTGCCTCTGAATCTTTGCTCGCTTCATTGATTTCAGTCTCAGTGAAATCAATAGCCGTTTCTGTGAATTCCATCAGCATGGAATCCACAGATTCCGTTTCCGAGCCTCCATAGAAGCGGTTAATCGCGTCGTTGATCGACTCTTTGGGAGCCATCGTCAGCTCGACGTCTCGGTTCAAGATGAACCGCAACTTTTCCACAACTTCAAAATTCATCGGGTCTGTGACTGCGACGACCAGCCGGTCGCCGATGAATTCGACCGGAATACAAGAGTTTTCTCGGGCAACAGACTCTGGAACAAGTTCAATGACTGAACTCTCGATATCGAGGTTATCCAGATCTGTGAAGTTGAATCCAAACGCGGCAGCTTTCGCCTCGCTGATGCGGCCTTCATCGACATAGCCCAGCTTGACGAGGGCATCTTCAGGCATGATTCCGCCTGCCTTGGCGACGTTAATCGCCTCGACCAATTGATCGTCACTAATCGTGCCGTCGTCAACAAATTGTTGCAGCCAGTCGTTACCTGCCATTGAAGACCTTCTCCGAAGAAGGGAAATTGAATTGAAATGTGTTTCATCGTACCGTGATCACGGAAACGCATCATCCGGTGCGGAACCGCTCGGACAAATCGCCAGAAGTGTAAAGTACAAAAGCAACTAAAGAAAGTGATTGGCAAAGACTGATGCGAATAGAGAGGTGAGAATGAAGGGAATGTTAAGAATTCTCGCATCACGTCAATTATCCGGCTGTATTACAGCACCGTCAATCAAAAATTGGCAGGAATTGCTGTTCCGCGAAGTGTTCGACAGGCAAAAGCCGTGCAACTTCGCCCCGCACAACCTCGCGTGCATAGGCAAGAGTCACCAGCGTCTCGTCTGGAAGTGGAGCGAGTTGAATTCGCTTCATCACCTGATTGAGTCGCCGCAGGAGCTTACGGTCGTCGAGGTAGTCCTGGAGAAATCGCTCCTTGATGAATAAGTCGATCAACTCGGTCAGCCGAGTCACCTCGCGCGTTGCCAGATTCGAAACGACGCTTTGCAATTGATCCACATTGATTTCTCGCAGGAGACTGTAGTACCGGTCGAGTCGAGTTGAGTCTTGCTCGATCAACGCTGAATCGAGCAGAAGTTCCATAGAAATATGTCCCAGGAAGCCGCACCGCCACGAATCGGACTCATCGAGGTTCTCCCGAAACGATTGAGCGATTAACGCTGTGACTTGATAAAAAGCTTCCGTCCCATGAAACCAACGATCATCATCAAGGTGCTGCTGAATGCCCTGAGCAATTTCAACATCGTCACCCTTCAGCTTCGGCAACCGCTCTGAAATTCGCCGCCCACGAACGCGGGCCTTTCGATCCACAACACTCAACCAGTCCGGAACGCACACCCCCGCCGCAAAGTATGGACGGTCAAGATATCGAATTGCATGTGTAAAATAATTCACAGTGCAATCATATTAGACGTGTTGTGCGAATGTGCAAAGATTCAATCTCGTTCATCTTTCGAACGCGGTGCGACTTCCAGGATTGAAATAATCACCAAAATGCACAGCACCAAAGAAATCACCAGCCACGCTCCGAGCCAGCCTTCCACTTGATAGAGCAAGAGCGCGCCCAGTCCAGTCGTGATCGTGGCGAAGTGGACAGTCATGACCGCATGCTTTTGACTCAAGCCTAGCGCCGCGAGGCGATGCGAGAAATGTTTCTTATCCGGTTGAAATGGACTCCGGCCTTCTTTGAGTCGAATCAGAATCACGGAACATAAATCGTAAAGCGGGATCGCAAGAATGCAGAGCGGAGCCAGCATCACATGCCGCTGCGGCATTGTTTCGTCATAAAAAGTCCCCAGGATTGTCAGGCTTGCGAGCATCAACCCAATGAATGTACTCCCGGCATCACCCATGAAAATTTTTGCTGGGGGCCAGTTGTGAATCAGAAACCCCGCCAGCGACCCAGCCAG
>JAJDEL010000269.1 GCA_029259835.1 Planctomicrobium sp.
TGGACCCGCTTGAGGCTGAATCCGAAAAGCAAAAGCGAAAAAAAGAGGCTCTCGCTCAATACATGACCGGGCGAATCGCTGCCGAACGTCGGCGTGTGCCTGCAGCTCTGGACGCATTTGAAAAGGCAATCAAACTCGACCCGGAAGCAATTGAGTCATACAAGGCGATCATCCCTTTGCTGCTCATGCAACGTAAAACGGATGAAGCCCAAGAGTATGCGATTCAGTCTGCGCGCAAAACCGATGATGGATATCAATTGGTTCTGGTGATGGCGACGCTGTTTGCCCGGCAGACTCAAATTGATCGTGGAATTGAGTTGATGCAGCAGTCGCTCGGGACGCGATCAATCAAAGCAGGTTCCAAGGAAGAACTGCTCATTCATCGTGATTTGGGATTGTACAATCGCCTGAAAAAGAATTTCACGAAAGCCGCTGAAGAGTATCAACTGGTCTTTGACCGTGTGACATCGGGAGAGTTTGATGCTTCCACACTGAAGGATATCCTGAAAGACCCTGGGAAAAATTTTGACGAATTCGGCGACACATTCCTGAAAGCAGGTCACCCGGAACTCGCTCTGAAAGCTTACGAAGAAGCATCGAAACATCGCGAAGCCAAGCCTGGGTTGCACAGTTTCAACCTTGCTACGGTGTTCAAGCAAACCGGAAAACCTCAGCAAGCTTTAGAATCGCTGCAGGAATACTTCGATGCTCAGCTTCAAAGCCGCGGACGGGCGCCTTATCTACTCCTGGAAGAGCTGCTGACGGAGTTAAAAAAAGAGGGAGAGCTGCTTTCTCAATTGGAAGCATTGCTGGAAAAAGATGAAGCGAACGATGTCCTGAGATACTTTCTGGCGGACAAGGTTTTGAGGCGAGGAGAGATTGCAAAAGCGAAAGAACTCTTTTTGCACGGAAAGGAGACCGTAAGTGATCCACGTGCGCTCGTTGGGATGTTGTCAGTCTACCGTCAAGAAGGCGACGCAGAAAAACTACTCGGCGTTCTCACAAAGGCGTTTCAAGTCGTCCCGCGAGGAAATGACAAAGAGGCACTTGATCGTCTCGAGCCAGATATGCGATTTCTTTCAGAAACCTTCGAAGCCGAGTTGGACACACTCAAGGAAGACGACAAGACGATCATCGCTGTGTTTGATCACGCACGGACGCTCATGGAAGGAGATGATCCGAAACTTGATTTCATACAGGCTTATCTTCTTGGAAAAATCGCAACTGAAGGCGACTTCACAGACGCAGCTCTCGACTTTTACAAACATGCGATCAGCATGCGCAACGACCCTCCTTCCCAACTCTACCGGGAAATCGGAGGCCACTTGATTGATTCACAGCGTTATGAAGATGCTATAGCGATTCTCACCGAGGCAATCAACCATCCTTCGAATGGGCTTCAGCGAGATCGCTGGCTCTTTCTGTTTTTCTTGAGCTATGGTCACGAATTCCTCGGTGATACAGATAAGGCATTACAAGCCATCCACGATGCAATGAACGTTGCCCCCGACACAGGGCTGGGACGGCTTGAATACCAGGAAGCCTGGATTTACTCGCACGCTCGAAATTGGGAGAAAGCGCTCGAAAAATTCAACGGCGTGATTGCAAAGCATGCGAAGGATCCTGACCTTGTTCGGGACGCCCAATTCCGCGTTTCCAATATCTATGTCGAACTTGGAAACATGACCAAGGGCGAACAAATTCTTGAAGACGTCTTGAAAGACGATCCGGAGAATATCCAAGCGAATAACGATCTGGGATACCTCTGGGCTGACCAAGGAAAGAACCTCGACAAAGCCCATAAAATGGTCGAGAAGGCGCTTGCTGATTCGCCAGAAAATCCCGCCTACTTGGACAGTATGGGTTGGGTTCTCTTCAAGAAAGGTGACTACGCAAAAGCGGTGGAATTTCTAACTAAAGCAACAGAGCAAAAAGGTGGTGACGACAGCACAATTTTCGATCACCTGGGCGATGCACTCGAGAAACTTGGCAAGACCAAAGAGGCGCAATCGAACTACGAAAGAGCACTGGAGATCGAAGAAGAGAAAGAAAAGTCTAGTGAGAAACTTTTGAAAGCGATCAAAGAAAAGCTGAAGCCAACAGAATAGGCAACTGCACTCACCACCTACTGAAAACGACTCATTAAAACGAAATACGTGACATGGCTGGACATTCTCACTGGGCAAACATTGCACATAAAAAAGGACGCGCAGACAAAAAAAGGGGGGCGCTCTTCGGGAAACTGAGCCGCGCTATCATCGTGGCTGCTAAAAACGGTGGTGGCGATCCTGCGATGAACCTCGCACTGCGATATGCGCTCGATAAGGCACGCAAAAACAGCATGCCGAGGGACAACATCGAACGCGCCGTTAAAAAAGGATGCGGTGACCTGGACGGCGAAGACTACCAGGAAATTGTTTACGAAGGTTACGGTGCAGGTGGTGTTGCAGTGATGTGCGAAACACTCACCGAAAACCGCAATCGCACTGGAGGCGAAATCCGCAAGACCTTTGAAGTCTTCGGAAGCGGTTTGGGGCAGTCTGGCTGTGTATCTTATCTCTTCGAAAGAAAAGGGCTCTTTATCATCTCTGCGGATCAAGTCGAATTCGATCCCTTATTTGAAATCGCACTGGAAGCCGGAGCGGACGACGTTCAGCAATCGGCAGATGCGTACGAAATCGTTTGCACAATTGAAGCCTTCCAGACAGTCGCAGATGCACTCGCCGAGAGTAACGTCGAGACGAATGTCTCCGAATTGGCCTTAATTCCAAAATCAACTGTCGACCTTGAAGCCAAAGAGGCTCGCAAAGTTCTCAAACTTCTGGAAGAACTCGAAGCGAATGAGGACGTGCAAAACGTCACTGCGAACTTTAACATCGCAGAAGATGTCATGATCGCGCTCAGTGAAGAAGGCTAAGCGACGCTGACTCAAACTTTTGACCATGGTTGGTGACACTCTTGTCGATTGAATTCTATTGCCCTCATTGCGACGCGTTTTTGCGTGCCTCTCAAACGAAGGCAGGCTTGTCAATTAGCTGTCCTCATTGCAGTCGCCGCTTGTGGGTTCCACACGAATCAGAGCAGGACATTGATGAACTCGAAGCCATCGAGGATCACGAAGATGAATTCGTCTATGATCAAAGCGATTTTGAGGCCGCATCGACTTCGCAGACACAGCCATCCTCTGTTCAATCACGCGAGACGCAGTTGTGCATCCGTTGTGATACGCCACTTCTCCCCCGCAAAAAAGCTTGCAAGCAGTGTGGACTTCGAGTTGGTTCTCCCGAGTTTATTGAACCTGAAGAAATTGACTTGGGAAAGATACTGTCCACTTCCTGGCGACTATTTACTCAACACTATTGGTCCTGCCTGACGGTGACCTTCACTGACACGTTGCTGACAATCGCTGCGTGTGTGATTTCCCTTATCATTGGTGGCATGGCGGCAGTCATGGCAGGTAACCAACCCGGCACGATCATCCTCTTCTTCTTCATTGGAACTGGACTTGGCTGGGGTGTTGCGATGTCCATGTTCGCTTTGGGGCACCTTCGCTTTTACTTGCACTTATGCCGTACAGAAAATCCTGAATTTCGAGAGTCCATGAGCTTTCAGGGACCGGTTGGAGCACTTCTTGTTGGAGGTGCGGTGTATTGGTCACTCTTCCTTCTGATCTTCCCAAGCATTTTCATGTGGCCCTTTGGAAGAGTTGTCGTAGATCAACAAACTTCCGCCCCCCGTGGATTGTGGACTGCACTGAGGCTCACCACGAAACACGCAGGTGTTTGCGTAGCACTGTTTGTGATCAAAGTCGGAGCATTCTTAGCGGCCGGGATGGTGCCGATTTTGGGTGTCATTTTGCTCACACCCTACTTCGCAATCTTGAACACCGTCGCATACCTACACTTCATTGGAGAGCTGGACTAGCCTGCCCCTCAGGCATACTTGCCCGATAAACAGGCACACTTTCTTGAGATTCGTTACAAAAACGACAAATCAGCAATCCCACGTTTCGGAATTGCCAAGAACCGATGACTGTTCCCATAGGAAGTTATTGACCTGACGACCAAGTGCTCCAATAATGGAGTGAAAGAAAAGTCTGGGGATGGTTTCTCAGCCGAAGTTGGGTTGTCGCTCCAGATTCTGCGCAGTATCAATCCTTTTCTCGGAATCCAAATCACAGTTTTCACATGAGTTCGAAGATTCGGAGATTGATAGTCGAATCCTGATGAACTCAATTCACTTTCAAAAACTGATTCACTTAAAACTTTGTAACAACTTGCTCGGAAGCAGGTTGTGATCATTATCGCCCTTGATTGAAAGGCTGAATTTGATTACTCCCACCCCCGACCCAGAGGATCAGAAGGAGATTGACTCCCCCTCACTGTCAGATGTGGATTGTTCAACGAACTCCAGCCCTCAGCCCAAACAATCAACCACACAGGCTTCACAGCCAACCCAACAGGATGAACCCATGATGACTCACTTTGCTGAACCGGTCGTTGAAAACCCCGTTCACCAGGATGAGGCGACACAAGACCCTCGCTCACCCCAACCGACAAACGAATTAGAAAAGGGGCTTGTCCAGGTCTTCAAACTTCTCGCCGACGAAACACGATTAAAAATTCTTTTTCTACTCGGACGTGAAAAAGAATTGCATGTCTCGGCCCTTTGCGAGCGACTCGGGCAGAGCCAACCGGCAGTCAGTCACCACCTGGCACTCTTGAGAGTGGCGGGTTTGATCGAACCGCGACGTGACGGTAAGCATAATTTTTACTCGATCCAGCAAAACCGCTTCCATGATATCATGGGAAAATTGTTTACCACTTTTGCAGAAGATGGAAACCCTTCGGAGTTCCGCTTCGAAAACTTCACCTTCCGACAGGATTAACAAAGGCGTGACACTCTCCGAGAGTAGCACGCACTGAATTTTGACAAGCCCTCGCCGCAATGACCCGCAGCGAGGGCTTTTTTTGCAGTTCTCCTCGAGGTTGGTCGGATTCCCTGCGTGTGAATGTTACGATGCCCACCTTTAGTAAAGTCCAATAACTAAAGAAAGAAACAGATGA
>JAJDEL010000270.1 GCA_029259835.1 Planctomicrobium sp.
GCTAAAAGACGAGAAACACCTCCTGAAACAACGTCGCAAGCGCGCTCAGCGCGGTGGGATGGCAACTCCAGGTGGTGGATTGATTATCTTCTGCCCGTATGGTTGTCGGATGGTTGTCAAAGAGTCGCATCGCGGGATGCAGGGAAAGTGTCCTGAATGTCGCGCCCCATTCATCGTTCCAATCGATCCTCCTGATTTTCGAAAAACGAAATCAGCAGATGCAACTGAAGGCGCTGCCGCATCGGCCGGTGGATTCAATCAATGGTTGCAAGATCTGCACTTGCACACCGTAAATCCGGAAAAACTGAAATTGAAGGCGGATAGTTTACTCAAAGAATTTACAGCCGCTGATTTCGGTTTTTCAGACGATCAGGTCCTAGGTGCTGTTTTTGGTAAGAAAAGTGCAGGAATGTTCGGCGGTTCGGGAGCCGGGCAAGACGATCCCCGAGAGGCTCTCAAAAAACAATTGCAGGCTGGAACTAAGATCGAAGCACTTGATCTCGCCGAGAAGTTCGCCTTTGAGAAAGAGTCCGTCTCTCAAATGAAAGTCGTTCAGCCAGCAAGCTCAAGAACGGATTCCATCTTTCACGGTATCCCGGTCTTTGGCGAAGGTCGCATTGCTGTTCAACTTCCCGCTTCCGATGATCAAGCTGATGTTCGGTACGTTTCGATGGGAATCACGCAATTCCGGGAGTTCAAAAAGATCGTTGAGGAAAAATACGGACTCGCAGATTTCGGAGCTGGGATTCCGACCGAACAGACTTATTCCACCTATCGTTGCCACTATCTTGAAACTCAAATCAAGGCACTCGACAATCTCGACCTCTACAAAGCCGATGAATCGATTGAACTCGAACCTGTCGGATACCAATGTGGCAAGTGTCAGGCAACTGTGAGTGAAGAGGGGCGCAATCGAGAAAGCCTCGGTGGCAAATCACCCAAAGGCATCGCCAAAGCCAAGTGCCCAAAGTGCGGAAACAAGATGGGAGACAACTTGCTTTACGGCATTAAAGTCGCCGACGATTCCGCTACCTCTGGCGCTTCTTGACGCCGAAGAGTTCACACCTTTTGGCACAACGTAATCAGATATTCAAGCAGCGTCTTTTTCCGAAGACGCTGCTTTTTTTAGATCTTATGGTGCTTTGATTTTGAAGTGATCATAATGCACTTCGCGTAGATTGGTTGTCAGGTTCACTTGATCCTTCGTCGTGTGCCCCAGCCCTTCAGATTGCAATCGTCCGATGTAATTGCCGTCAACCGATGCTTCCATCACATCTCCTTGAATTCGAATCGTCAAATCGTGCCACTGTGTGACATCAAGCTTCATGGGAAAGCGGGCCGTCTTTGTTTTCAGGAACTCTTTGGTCTCCTGGCTGATTGGTTGTTTCAGCTTTCTTTGATCTCGAATGTCCTTACGAAAGATTCCGGTCTTACCGTCGTAAAGTGTCAGTGAATCTGAAGTGACTGCAAGGTGGCAAATGTGACCGGCGTGGGACGACTTGCAGTTTCTGTCGCGGTACATCACTTGGAATCGAGTCGACCCTGCGAACTTAAACGACACTGACACTTCAAGATCGCTCTGTGGATCGATACGAATCGTGTTCACCGAAGGATGGTCAGCATCTTCAGGCGTAATTCCAATCATCACGCCATCTTTGACGACGGACGCACTCTTGTACATCCCCCAGCGTTTGCCGAGATGATCACCATCAAACTCGTCTTCAAAAAGCACTTTATGATGTCGAGAAGAATCAATTCTGGCTTCTTCCGCACTTGCAGATGGCAAGGAACATAATAAGAGAGTCACCAAGACAATCAATTTCTCAACGTTCATCAATTTCACCAGAATTCAGGATGGAAGGTCATGAAGTTTGAGCATTGCTGCTCAGAGTTGTGAACCGCATCCTAACTTGAGATCACGGAGAAATTCAATTCGCGTTCATCCAAAGGCATACGTTATCGCACAGATTCGAACAGAAGATCTCTGAAATCGGCTCCCGGTGATTCACAGGGACATTCGTCCATTCTGCCAGATCCACTCGAACCCTTCCAAGCTTGAGAATTCACTCAATAGGCTGCAAACGTTTCATCACCCACAACACGACCGGGCGAGCCGTAATACGATTGGAGAATGCCAATAGGTTATTCATGATCCCTGGTACAATAAGTCGCTTCTGCTTGCGAACGCCACGGTGGCCTGCTTTGGCGACTTTGGCGACATCCATTGAATTGTTCCTGAAGATTGGGAGATCTTCCATCTCGGAGTCTTTGCCGAAACCGGTTTTTGTCGGACCGGGGCAAAGACACGTGACGGAAACATTCGTTCCCCACAATTCGGCATGAACCGCCTCAGAGAGGGACAAAACATACGCTTTCGTCGCATAATAAACGGCAGAGTTTGGGCCAGGTTGAAACGACGCTGTGGACCCAATGTTTAGAATGTTTCCACTATCTCGATCCTTCATCGGTTTCAAAAACAGGTAGGTAAGTTGTGTCAGAGCAACCATGTTCAATTCACACATCGACGTGTGACGCTCGACCGGGATCTCATCAAATCTCCCGAACTGTCCAAAGCCAGCATTGTTCACCAGGACGTCGACTTGTTTGCCTGTATCTTGCACTCTGTCGAAGAGAGCCTGTGCCGCACCTGACTCCGACAAGTCCATTGGAATGACCATCGACTCAGTTCCCTGCTCTTTCTTCAAGAACTCAGCAAGCTCATTTAATTTGGATTCATTGCGAGCAACTAAGATCAGTTCGCTTCCATCTGCTGCGAAAAGTTTTGCAAGCTCCCATCCGATCCCGGATGACGCGCCGGTAATAAGGACAATTTCTCTGGACATCTGATATTCAATAATTCGAAAGGGAAAGTGTTTTGGTGACTGACGTGCTAACGATTAATCCTCATCACCACGATTGGCATGTGGGTGAGAGTTTTCGTAAGTTTCTCGCATGCGACGAGTACTGACGTGCGTGTAGATTTGTGTTGTCGTCAAACTTTTGTGACCGAGCAATTCCTGAACACTTCGCAAATCGGCGCCGCCATCGAGAAGGTGTGTTGCGAAACTATGGCGTAATGTGTGGGGGGAAGTGATCGTGTCGAGACCGGTTTTTTTAAGATGTTTGTCGATCATCCGACCGATGCTTCTTGTCGTAAGCCTGCGACCAAAGCGATTCAGGAAGAGTGCGTTCGTTTCGTCCGGGAGACCGTTTGGATCGGGAGTCCGAACCACTAGCCAACGTTCCAAAGCACGTACAGCGTATGTTCCGACCGGGGCGATTCGTTCTTTCTTGCCTTTTCCATACACTCGCAAAATGTTCGCGCCACGGTCCCAACTTTCGAGATCAAGACCGACCAGCTCTGCGACACGCAAACCAGCGGAGTAGAGCGTTTCCAGCATCGCTCGATCACGTAGCCCCATCGGTTCATTTGACGGAGGCGCTTCGAGAAGTTTTGCGACTTGTTCCGAGGTCAAAAAATGTGGCAGTTTTTGACCAGTACGTGGTGTTCGGAGTGCCTTCGCGGGATTTGATGTCGTCACACCTTCTCGAGTTGTATAACGAAAGAAACTTCGCAGAGATGCTAAACGCC
>JAJDEL010000028.1 GCA_029259835.1 Planctomicrobium sp.
GAATCGGTCCAGTGGGATGGTTCCTCTTTCGTCGTTTTCGTGCGTGATCGGAATTACTTCGACAAAGGCGCCCCGAAAATCTTCCACACGCGATCAGTACGCCCCGGCGTGACTGCCGATGGATTTACAGAACTGATCGCCGGTGTACTCCCTGGTGAAGTCCTCGTGACCAAAGGAAGCGCAGTGATGCGTTCGCAGATTCTCAAAAACAACCTCGGTGCCGGCTGCACCTGTGGACAGTAAATGGACGAGAGGCCAGGGATTAGGAAGTAAAAACAACCTTTCCTCGAGAGCTTCCGCTTCACGAATCCGCATTCCGTCGTCCACTCTCCTTTGCCGGACATAAGCGTTCGCTCATAAGGTCAACGAGGAAATAAAAAACATCATGATACTCAACTTACACCAAATACTTCTCAATCTGCTGGTCTCCAGTCTCTTGACTCTTGACTCTTTCCTCTCGTCTGAGACCGGAGGTTCACATGCTTAACTGGATGATCGATGCGTCGCTGCGCAATCGCGCGGCCGTGATCGCCCTGGTCTTGGGGGTCGTGGTAGTCGGCGTGATTTCACTACAACACCTGGATATTGACGCCTTTCCAGATACAACTCCGGTGCAGGTTCAAGTCAACACGAATGCTCCGTCGCTGCTGCCTGAAGAGGTCGAGCGGCAAATCACATTTCCTATCGAGCAAGCCATCAGTGGCTTGCCTGGCTTACAACAGATTCGCTCGGTCTCCAAGTTCGGTTTCTCGCAAGTCACCATTGTTTTTGAAGACGGCATCGACATTTACTTCGCCCGTCAATTGATTGGTGAGCGTCTTGCAACAGTCGAACTTCCGGCTGATGTCGAGCGTCCCAAAATGGGACCGGTCTCGACTGGTCTGGGTGAAGTGTTCCACTATGTCGTCACACTTGATGAATACGATTTTTCGACGCTCGATCAAAAAGAGCGCGTCAACCGGCTGACTGAACTTCGCACCTTGCACGACTGGACCATCAAGCCGCAGCTACGCACAGTCAGCGGCGTGGCAGAAGTCAATTCATGGGGCGGTTACAAGAAACAGTTCCAAGTCCGAGTCGATACGGACCGGTTGATACGTCACGGTTTAACTTTGGAAGAAGTAACTGTCGCGCTCCGGCAAAACAATCGCAATGTCGGAGGGGGCAATATCGTTCGCTCTGGCGAAATGCTGCTGGTTCACGGACAAGGTCGCACGGTCAATACAGAACAGATCGGTGCCATTGTAGTGAAAGCGGTCGATGGTGTTCCGGTTCGTGTCTCAGATGTCGCCGAAGTTGCCATCGGTTACGAAGTCCGTCGTGGTGCGGTGACCGCCGATGGTCACGGCGAAACAGTGATGGGCCTCGGCTTCTCTTTAATGGGAGAAAATACACATAAAGTCACTTCCGGGATCAAAGAGAAACTGGAAGAAATCCGCGCGACACTCCCACCGGGCGTCCGCATTATTTCAATGTACGACCGGACAGAACTCGTCGACGAAGTGATCAATACCGTCCGTCGGAACCTCTTCGAAGGAGGATTGTTTGTTGTTGCGATCTTGTTCATTTTTCTCGGAAACCTGCGTGCAGGCTTGATCGTTGCAATGGCGATTCCGCTCTCAATGTTGTTTGCATTCTCCGGCATGTTGAAGTTTGGAATTGCTGCGAGTTTGTTGAGTCTGGGTGCCATCGATTTTGGTCTCGTTGTCGATAGTTCCGTCGTGATGATCGAGAACTGCGTCCGTTACCTTTCCCATCCCGATCCGCAAGGCCGCACGAAAATGCAGTTGATTCGCGATGCCGCTATCGAAGTCCGTAAGCCGACGATGTTCGGTGAACTGATCATTATGATCGTCTATTTGCCGATCCTGACACTCGAAGGCGTCGAAGGGAAGCTGTTTCGCCCGATGGCGATGACCATTATTTTCGCCTTGGCAGGCTCGATGGTTTTGTCCCTCACCTTGATGCCGGTGCTTGCAAGTTTTGTGTTGCCTAAGAACATGAAGGAAACCGAACCGATGTTGATTCGGTTCGCAAAGTGGCTCTACCGACCTGTTCTTCATTTTACGATGCACCATAAAACCGCTGTGATTGCTTTCGCCTTATGCGTGTTGCTGATCACTTTCGGGATGATCGCGCCGAACCTCGGGTCCGAATTCATTCCGCAACTTTCCGAAGGGGCCATCGCGGTCAATGTCATTCGCCTGGCAGGGACCGATTTGGAAGAATCGATCCGCTACAACACGGAATTAGAAAAAGCTGTCCTTGCCGAGTTTCCGGATGAAGTGGCTCACGTCTGGAGCCGCATCGGTGCCGCAGAGATAGCCACCGACCCAATGGGCGTTGAACTCAACGATGTCTTCATCACTTTACGTCCGCGCAGTCGCTGGAAGAACGCGTCGACTCAAACTCAACTGACCAGATTGATCGAAAAAACACTTCGTGAAATGCCTGGACAGCGATTGGCGTTTACGCAGCCGATTAAACTTCGCATGGATGAAATCGCAACTGGTGTTCGCGCCGATGTCGCCGTGAAACTCTTCGGTGATGATTACGATCTCATGCTGGAAACTGCTCAGCAAATTGAAGGTGTGCTGAACGGAGTCAAAGGGAGCGCCGACGTCAGCACGGAACAAGTGACCGGTCAACCGGTGCTGCGAATTCGTATTAAACAAGACGAAATCGCCCGCTACGGGATTCCAGCAGCAACGGTGCTGGATCTGGTCGAATCAATCGGTGGCTTACCCGTCGGTGATGTCTACGAAGGTCAACTTCGCTTCCCATTGGTGATTCGACTGCCGCATGACAAGCAGAAAACAACGGAGGCGATTCGCAGTATTTTAGTCGCAACGCCAGCAGGTGAGCAGATTCCGCTGTCGCGGCTCGCAGCGGTGGAACTTGATGAAGGTCCGGCACAAATTCTGCGAGAGTGGGGTCAGCGACGGCTAAACATCTCGGTCAATGTTCGTGGACGCGACATCGGCAGTTTTGTCGCCGAAGCACAAGAGCGTATCGCCGCTGAAGTGACGCTTCCGGAAGGTCGGTATCACATCGAATGGGGAGGACAGTTTGAAAGCTTGATGCGAGCGCGACAGCGATTGATGATCGTCGTTCCGGTTGCTCTGATCCTGATTTTTACACTGCTCTATATGACGTATCACAACATTGTGGACACCGTTCGCGTATTCACCGGGATTCCGTTTGCCTGGACCGGTGGCATCTTTGCTCTGTGGCTACGTGACATGCCGTTTTCAATTTCCGCTGCCGTCGGTTTCATTGCTTTGTCCGGCGTGGCGGTTCTGGACGACATGCTGCTTGTCTCCTACATTAACCAGCTTCGCCAACGTGGAGTCGATCTGGAAAAAGCTGTTGAACAAGCCGCTATGACGCGACTGCGTCCGGTCTTAATGACATCGCTTGTTGCCAGTTTGGGATTTTTCCCAATGGCATTCAGCACTGGGATGGGTGCGGAAGTTCAGCGTCCGCTGGCGACCGTGGTCATTGGCGGAGTCATTAGTGCCACAATGATGTCACTACTCGTTCTGCGAGTTTTGTATATGGTCTTTAATCGTCCCGTCGAACGAATTGCTGCTCACTCGGAAGTGATCGCGCAACCGGTCGAAGAACCTGATTCTGTCTAAACAGAATTTCAAGGAGAATGAAATGAGAAGAATGTTAAGTTTATCGTTTGCCGTTGCATTAACAGCAACATCTGCAATGTACTTATCTGGCTGCGGCAAAGCCGATCCAGAGACAGAGACAGCGACTGCATCCACGGAAATCGAGTCGCACGAGGGGCATGACCACGAAGAGGGTGAGGAACACGCCGATCATAACCACGACGGCTGGTGGTGTTCGGAACATGGAGTCCCAGAAGAGGAATGCACTCGTTGTGATTCGGGTCTTGTCGCAGCATACAAGGACAAAGATGACTGGTGCGAAGAACATAGCCGTCCTGAGTC